>JAPLGF010000107.1 GCA_026390275.1 Candidatus Atribacteria bacterium | reverse complement strand
TCTGCTTATTTTTCGGCCTGACGGGAGGGATTCTTTTGGCCGGACCGCTGGGTTTTGAAAAATCTGAGTATTCTGCCCGCAGACAAAAGTTGATGGACCGGATCGAAGACGGATTTGCTATTATCCGGAATTCTTCCGGTCAGAAGCCCAATCTTGATTTTCTTTATCTGTGAGGTGTGAAGGTGCCGGATGCGGTGCTGCTGGTGGACGGAAAGAAGCGGGAGAGCCACCTGTTTTATACAACCTCTGAAGATTACCTCAAGGGGGAGGGGCAAAGTCCGGAGATAGCAACAAATCCTGAAGAGGCAACCGGAATTGAATTCTGGCACAAGGCGGATCAGTTCGGACCGGTTTTATCTGCCAGAATTGCCGAGGGCGGATTGGTTTATACACCGTTTACTGCCGAGGAGTTCAATAACGATGTGGCCACCAGCAGCGAGTGGGATGGCCGGCTCAATAGGGAGCAGCAATTTGCCAGGGTGCTGAAGGACAAATACCTGGGACTTGAAGTCAAGGATTGCTCACAACTCATCTGGGACCTGCGGATGATTAAGAGTCCGGCCGAGATCGTTAAAATGAAGATGGCCGGCAAGATTGGAGCTGAAGCCATGAATGCAGTGATGAAAGCTGCCTGTCCGGGAATGTATGAGTACGAACTGAGTTCTCTTTTCGAATATGAGTGCATGCGCAAGGGCTGCCAGGAGATGGCTTTTGAGGTAATTATCAGTTCGGCCGAAAACCACAAATACCTGCATTATGCGCAACACAACCGGCTTCTCACCGATGGTGATTTTCTGGTTGTGGATGCTGTCCCGGCATGGGAGGATTATGATACCGATATTTCCATCTCTTTCCCCGTGAATGGGAAATTCACCCCGCGTCAAAAAGAGATTTATGAGGCCTGTAAAACTGTTAGTCTGGCCTGTTCGGTAAATGGATGCATCCGAAGCATGACGGGCCTTTACCGGTGAAGGATTTCTATACGGATATTGAAGGTGGGCTCGGCTGGTGGAACGATACGGAGTATGCCACTGAAACACTTAAATTTATTATGGGCGGAGTACAGCTGAACTTTGTCGGATGGGCCAATGGACCCGGCGCCGGGCAAGGCAGAGACTGGAGCGATCCAAAAGGTCAGTATGGTATAGCTCAGCTGAGCCCCTGGATATTGTGGCCCCCCGACGGACTGAACCTGAAACAGGGCACGTGTGGTGAATTGTTCGGCAGCGGCTATCTGCCTTTGCCACTCACGGAGCCTAAATCCAGCACGGCAGGTAAAAACGTTCCAACAGGGAACCAGTGTTGGACCCTGTTTCTTAACACCGGGAATTTCAAGGGCCCGGTTGCCTTCTTTACCTCTTATTTCTGGACCCGCGCATCAGTTGATGATCCCAGGTTGGGCGGACTGTTTCTGGATCAACGCCCTTCAACGGCCAACAAACCATTCCAGATGGAAACACAGCATATCCGTTCCGCTGAAGCCACTGATTCTAAAGGTCAGATCTACGCCCGTATCGCTACGACACAGTACCCTATATGGATGCGAATGTCACCGATTCGGCAACTTTGCGGGTTCGCTGTTATGCAGCTTTGACACATCCCTGCAATTATCTCACTACTACAAATATTTAGCTGCTCTGCAGCTTGTTTTAGCGGCAGCGCTGCCCAAATATTTGTAGAAATAATGGAAAATTCCAAAAAAAAGCCCTGCAGGGGCGAAATATTTTATATTGTCTTACAGATAGTCATGTTCAAACGATTTTAAAATATTTTACCGGACACCAATATTTATAATCCGCCTTCGCGTAAAGCTTGTGCCTCCACTGAAGCTTCGGCGACACGCGGACGGCGGACGCGAAGGCTAGGTTTAATTCCTCGGTGCTTGCACCGTTTTTTGAGTCCAGAGCTTGCTCTGGGGTTCATACCATTTGATTTGATTTTATGAAATTGGAAGACGAATATGATAAGCTGGGACGAAAAATCAATAACTATCTTCAATACGTTGAATCCAACTGGAAATCCTAAGCACCGAGCACCCAGTACCGGGCACCCAGCACCGAGCACCCCGCACCAGGCCTTCGCTACCACCTTCACTCCGTTACGGTGGC
>JAPLGF010000243.1 GCA_026390275.1 Candidatus Atribacteria bacterium | reverse complement strand
CTTTTTAAATACTGAATCAAAAAGAATCGTTTTGGAGGAGACCAAATGTTCTTACCTGTCCTGAAAAAAAGGAATCCGGAGCTGATTCGGGCGGCGGTAATACTCCATCAAGAAGGGAAAATACCTCCCAATACCTGGGTCATTGACTTAGATACCATCGCCTACAATGCTGAGATTCTGGCACAAAACGCCCGGAAATATCACCTCACCACGTATGTGATGTCAAAACAGCACGCCCGAAATCCCATGGTGAACCTGGTGGCGATTCAGAAAGGATTATATAAAACGGTGGCGGTGGATATTCAGTGTGCAAAAATTATGCATCGGTATAGGGTACCGGTGGGTCATATCGGACATTTGAATCAGATCCCCCAGGGTGACCTCATATTCGCCCTTGGCATGGAACCGGATGTTGTCACCATTTATAGTGTGGACATAGCCAGGGCTCTTTCCGACACCGCAAAAAAGATGGGAAAGACCCAGGATCTCCTCATCAGAGTGGTGGGAACACATGATCAGTTCTTTATTGGTCAAGAAGGCGGAATTCCGGAAGAACAACTGGGATATGCCGTTCACGAGATCAATAAACTAAGCAATGTACAAATCGTAGGTGTTACTTCTTTTCCCTGTATTCGTTATAATCGGACCCCAGATATCCCGGTAGAACTTACAGAAAACTTTTATACCATCCTGCGAGCAGCGGAGACGCTCAAAAAGATGGGTATTGAAGTGAAACAGATTAATGCTCCGGGGAATACATCCAGCGATACCTTTGAACTTTTGGCATCCTATGGTGCCACACACGTCGAGCCCGGACACGGACTATTGGGAACAACACCGAATCATGCTTTTAAAGAAGGTCTGCCGGAAAAACCAAGCTACCTCTACCTGACCGAAGTCAGTCACAGTGTTGGTAATGATGCTTACGTGTATGGCGGGGGGTTCTGGTCGGATATCCATGATCCCAACCATGTCTCCCGGGCTTTAACAGGTACAACGCCGGATAATATTTTCAACAAGGAATTTGACTCCATTCCCATGAAGCAAATCATCGATTATCATGGTGTCTTAAAAGGTGCGGTTTCTCAGGTTCATCGGGGAGATACCGTGGTATTTGGTTTTCGAACCCAGATGCAAATGACCCGCTCTTATATCGCCGTACTGAGTGGCGTTTCCCAAAATCAGCCTCAGTTAGAAGGTCTTTTTGATCATGCCGGGACCATGATTACATTCAATCAAGATGTCATTCCAACACCCGACGCAATTATTCGTATCAACAAAACAGTGTCAAAATATAAATAAGAGGAGGTGCTTCGGTCAAAAAAAAGTTATTTTGCTATCCTGGAAAATTAGCCTATGGTATAAGATTATTGAATAAGGAGGATGGAGTACCATGTTTGAAAAAAAAATGATCCTGATGTTTGTCGTTTTTCTTCTCCTGACCTGTTTTTCATGTAGTGCTTTTGCTGCCGATAAAGTGAAGGTGAATGTGGCTGTCACCGTGGGTCCGAATGCTGCTGCTGCTCAGGCCATTAAACCGATATTTGAAGTCAAAAACCCGGATATTGAAGTAAATATCACTGAAATACCATGGACGGATATCTATCAGATCCAGCTTCTCGATTTCATGTCCAAAAAAGGAAATTTCGACCTGGTCATGCAAAGTACATCTTTTTTTGGGGAATACGTCCTGGATGGCTTCTTGGAGCCCCTGGAAGAGTATTTCAATGATGTATCACTGATCGATAAAACCGCTTTCAATTTGGACGATTTCAATCCTAATGTTTTAAAGGCAGTTGGATCATATGAAGGGAAACTATATGCCCTTCCCTACATGTACTTTCCTCAGATCATGGTCTATCGTTCCGATTTATTGAAAACAATTGGATGGAAAGTCCCTGCCACCTTTGATGAGTATTCCAACATCGTGAAAAAATTCAGTGAAATCAAGGGAATCTATGGAACTTCTATTATCGGAATCAAAGGCGGAGCTGGCGGAAACGTCTATGCCTGGGGACCCTATCTCTTCGGTTTCGGCGGGTATTACATCGATCAGCAGGGAAAACCAGCATTCAATTCCCCGGAAGCAGTAAAAGCGTTAGAGTACTATGCCGGCTTGTATAAATACTCTCCTTCCGAAGCGATCAATATGGGAACGGACCAGGTCACCAGCGCTTTTGGAGCGGGAAATGTCGGGATTATCCTCATGGACGCCGATAATGCCATGAGCTTACTCGATCCGAAATATACTGAATTCTCAGATAAAACGAGCTTCGATCTCGTTCCCAAAAGCCCAGGCAGTGAAGCTGGCTCACCCCTCCTTGGTGCCTGGAGCTGGGCGATCAGCAAGTTCTCCAACAATAAAAAAGCAGCTTTTAAAGTATTAACCGCGTTTATGGGTAATGACCCGGAGATTGTCGATGCCTACGTGAAAAATGGAATTCATCCCCGGCTTTCCGTATTGAACAAATACAGTTCGACCTACCCGAATTACGCCCTGGTAGCGAAAGAGCTTCCGAATACCAAAACTGTTCCCGTCATTCCCAATTGGCCACAAATAAGAAACCCTGGCGGAAGCCATTTCCAAAGCCATCCTGGGCAAGATGAGCCCACAAGACGCTTTAAATGAAGCACAGGAAATTGCCCAGGTACTGGTTAAGTAAGACTATGCTCATGAAGGTTGGGGATATTTATGGTGATGAATGATCCCCAACCTTTCTATACAATATAAATAGAGAGGCAGGAGACCGCGTGTATCGATCTGAGGATACTGAACCTAAAAAACATCGCATCAGACACTGGAGCTATTGGAAAACCGGCTATATCCTGATCGCACCGGTATTATTTGTCCTGATCATCGTGAACCTGTATCCCTCGCTTTACCAAATATTCATCAGCTTCATGTCCTATAAATTAGGTTCCCCGATCAGTTCGTTTAACGGGATAGCCAATTACCAAAAACTGCTCACCGATGTACGATTCTGGAACTCATTGGTTATCACTCTAAAGCTTCTACTCTATACCCTCCCAGTTCAACTGGTGCTGGGTATCATACTGGCCATGTTGCTGGATGCTTCAAGATACCACAAATATTTTCTTCCCCTCCTCGTCCTTCCAGTGGTCACCACTCCCGTCGTGGTGGGATATATTTTTCAATACATGTTTCGAGAAGACTATGGCTTGATCTCCTATTTTCTCCGTCTCCTCCATCTCTTCCCGGGGTATAATCTTACCGCCAATACCGGTACGGTTCTCCCCGCCATTGCCATGGTGGATACCTGGCAATGGACCCCATTTGTCATGATCGTTCTCCTCGCCGGGTTACAGTCACTCCCCAGCTCAGTTTATGAGGCAGCCCGAGTGGATGGCGGTTCTTGGTGGGATATTTTTTTAAAAATAACCTTGCCTCTCCTGAAAAGCCAGATCCTGGTCGTTCTTCTCTTTCGAACCGTGGATGTGTTGCGGATTTTCGATACTATCTTTGCACTTACCCGGGGGGGACCCGGGACCGGAAGTGAGTCTCTCACCATCTATCTCCAGCTCACCGGATTTCGCTTCCGAAACTTAGGATATGCCGGGGCGATGGGTATGTTTCTTCTCGTCATCGCCTCCCTTTTTACCACTGCTTTCATGAAACTGGCTAAATCCGAAGGGATTGAAGAGGAGAAATAAATATGCGTTTTGTTCAAAAACATCGTCAGTTACTCCTGGTTGTAATCCTTTCCGTGGTTACTTTCCTATTCCTCCTTCCACTCATCTGGGCTTTTCTCACCTCTTTGAAGCTCCATCGAGACGTTTTCACCTTCCCACCCAAATGGATTTTTACACCGACCATCGAAAATTACCTCTATGTACTCCGGGAAACCGATTATCTTAAATTTATGTCCAACAGCATCGTCATCAGCTTCTCCTCTGCCGCCATGAGCGTGTTTCTGGGAGCGTTAGCCGCCTTCGGTCTCTCCCGGTTCCGAGTCAAGGGTTCCAAAACCATCCTGATGTGGATACTTTCCCTGCGAATGATCCCCCCCATTGCCATTGTCGTCCCCTTTTATCTTATGGCTATTCGGATCGGGCTCTACGATACCCGTTCCGGACTGGCCATTGTGCTTCTCGCCATCAACGTTCCCATTGCCGTCTGGCTCCAGATGAGTTACATCCGGGAAATTCCCAAAGCGATTGAAGAGTCCGCTATGCTGGAAGGGTGTTCACCCATTGGGGCATTTTTCCGGGTGGTTCTGCCCCTGGAAGCAACCGGTCTCTTTGCCACCTTCATCATGTGCCTCATTTTCTCCTGGAATGAATTCCCCCTGACCATGATACTCACCGGTAACGTATCAAAAACTCTTCCCGTCAGCATGCTCTCCTGGGATACTCAAAGAGGTCTGCAATGGGGAAATATGATGGCAGCCAGCATGATGGCTATTGCTCCCATTCTTATCTTCACCGCCCTAGCCCAAAAATATCTGGTACGGGGTTTGACTTTGGGAAGTGTGGTTGATTAGAGAAAAATTTACTGAAAAGATGCTTTATATATGAGATTCCCAAACAGACAACCCTGCTACATCAGAAAAAAGCTGATTCTTTATTGCTCTGGTGGTGCCAGGAACTGGCATGGTTGTCTGCATCCATTTTTCTATGTCTGGATAGTTCTGAGATCATATGCCGGTACAAAAAGAAAGTGGCGAGGATTAGACGTGACCCCTATCCAACCCTTGGATTTTGTTACCACTCCATGAAATTTGATTTTATTTTATCCAGAATTAAAACAAGAGGAACTTCTTTCCTATGTGGAATACCCAAAAGAAGTTCTTCTTGAGAATGAAGTACATTTTAATAAAAGGAACTTTACCAAGACTCTATTTATAGTTGACGGGAAAAAATATCGAGTAAAGAGGTTTTTCGGTAAAGGTTAAACTAAAGATTTCATTCCCTCTTTTCCGGAAAAGGGAGGGTTGATTGAGTTATTTTAATACTTCTCGGAAGTTCTTCTTTTTTGTGTTCTACCGGAGGAGCTGAGGATTCACTGATTGGTTCTCCTGCCAAATCAACCGGAATGGCCCCTCTGGTGATTAATGTCAGATTGGCATTGTGCTCTCTTTTTTCCGGTTTACGGATGTAAATTTTTCTCCCTCTCTTGAGACCATCTACGACACCACTCCAGGTTCCCCCCTCCGGACCAGATTCGGCGACGTAAATTTCATCTGACAATCCGTAGATGTAGACGTTTCTCGCCATGGCAAGACCGACATTCCAGGGAATACGGGGTGGAAAAGTGCTCAGAACGAGAAGCCGTCCCTCGATGATAGCTTGATAATAGGAAGTAAGACCCGACGAGACTGTGAGGATACCCTGAGGAAGAACTGCAATACTTCCTCCTTGTACCTCTAAACAGGATTCTAATGCCACCCGGTCCACTCCTTTAGCAAAGCCATTGATAATGACTTTCCCGCTTCGAGCCATTTTTTGGGAAATGGTTTTGGTGAAGAGAAGAGATAGTGAAGACGCATTCCGAGACCCCACCAGGGCCACGGAGGGCTGGTTGAGGAGCTCCCTGTTCCCCTTGAGATAAAGGATAGGAGGAGAACATTTCCTGCCAAGATGATGACGGAGAGTCTGGGAGTACGCTTTGGAATTGAAGGAAACAATCTCAAATCCCTGGTCGTAGAGTTCCTCCACTACAAATGAGAGGGAAGGGAGCGCTTCTGTGATACTCTGGATATCAGTCACTTCTATCTCGTTTAAATCAAATTCTTTTTGAAAACGATCAGAATCCAGGTGAAAGAAATCCGGAAAACTCATTTTTTGTTCCAAAATTTTCTCCAACAGAGAATTGATCTTCTCCGTTTTCCACCTGGGAATATGGGACAGAGCCACCCAGTAGACCGCCCAGGGTGGGACGCTCACAGGAGATCTCCTCCCACGGTCTTTGCAATAGTGAGAGGGGCAACTTTCTTGGCACCAGATGCCAGGAGGAGGCTCCCTATTTCACTCAAAGTTGCACCGCTATCAAAGATGTCATCCACCATGAGAACCGATTTTCCCTTGATTTCACCAGGATTTTCAATGGCAAAGGCGTCCCGGACATTATCCCTCTTGAGAATTGCAGTTTTAAAAACCTTTTGGAGTCTGGTTTTTCGAAGCTTTATCAGCCCGTGAAATAGTTTGATGTTCAACTGACGAGAAAGTTTCTCGGCAAAGTGCTCAACCAGTTCACCGGATTCGGTGGAAGGAACTGCCACCATCAGATCAAAATGCTGATTGGGAAAATTCGATTGAAAAACCCGGACAGTCAGTTGCAGGAGATTTTCTGGAAAATCTCCCTTCTTTTGATACTTACAGGCATGGATGATGGTACCCATTTCCGAAAATCCATAATGGGAGGCGGCAACTCCTTCCAAAAAATTGGGATTCTGGGTAGAACATTTCAATATGGGAAAGAAATTTTTTTCAAAATCATCGACTTTTTCTTTCATTTGTGAGTTCACAATAAAAGTTTTCCTCTTTTTCAGACAATTATCACATTTCCCACACTGCCCAACCGATCGATCTCCCAGGTATGAACAGAGGTAATTCATCCGGCAATCGGGCATCTCGACATAGTGAATGATTTTTGCCAGTTCATTCATCTTGAAATTGTTAAGTTCTTCAAAGGGGTTCAGGTTTAAGGTCGGAGCCTGAAAGCGAAATTCATATTTTTTGGAGTGTCCATAGACTGCTTCCTGTACTATTTTTTGATCCAGTAGATCAGCGATAATGGTTCTGATCTGCAACTGGCTCAAATCAGTTTTACGCATGATATTATACTCACCCAGCGGCTCTTTTTTTAATACCCGAATCACTTCTTCATAATTCTCACGAGGGGGCCGGC
>JAPLGF010000326.1 GCA_026390275.1 Candidatus Atribacteria bacterium | reverse complement strand
TTATCAGGAAGGGTAAGGAGATTTTTTAATACCTCCTCAGGAATATTTCGCGCTTTACATTCATCCCTTCTCGTTGGGAAGTCGACCGGGTTCTTGGGTATGACTCCTTCCCGTACCAGGTAGGAAAAAAAACATTCGCTGGACTTCGGGACTATTGTCTTGTTCTCCTCACCCTTGATACTGGAATCCGTCCGGGGGAATCATTATCGTTGTTACCTCGGGACCTTAACCTTGCGGGAATGGAAATAACCATTCGGAAAGACATAGCTAAAACGAGGACTACCCGCACCGTTCCTATTTCTGCTTTAACTGTCACCCATATTCAAAAACTCCTGAGGGCTCGTCTTACCAGCTGGGGTGATACCGTTCCGGTGTTTTGCTCATATGAGGGTCATCCTATGCTGGGAACATCCTGGGCGCATCGGTTGAGGGTATACAGTAAGCGCCTGGGTCATTCCGTCACTCCCTACTCCTTGCGGCATTCCTTCGCGCTGCTATACTTGAGAAATGGGGGGAACGTCTTCACCCTTCAAAGAACCATGGGACACGCCGACTTGAACATGACTAAACGGTATCTGGCGCTTACTCAAGGCGACTTGAAACGAGAACATGATACCGCTTCACCGGTGAATCTGTTTAACAAAAAGAGGGTGAAGAATATCTGAATATTCCCCGGGAGAACCGGGGAATTAAAAGGAGGAGTGAATATGAAAATAGAAGTCTACCGGGAACAAAGTGTCTTCCGGACTTTCGATAATAAGCTTTGGCCAATAGAGGACATAATTGAACGGGAGGAGGTCGATGGGAAGGTCACCTGGCTGGTCACCTATGGATTGCTCGATGGTCACCCTCGGGCCACGGGAAGATTCGAAACGGAGGAGAACGCTTTTGAATATTTAGAATTCCGAAAGGAGAAAGAGGAGAAAAGGAAGGGACTTGATACTTCACTGAAAGTCTAACACCTGCACCGGGAGGAGGTCCGTACCCTGTGGCATTTTTACCATAGGGCCTGGGTCTCCTCCCTCAATGACTTTATCATTTTGTGATAAAGTCAATCTCCTCCCTTCTCCCGGTACTTTCAGGAGAAGGATATAATATAAACTTCCATAAATTCACAAAACCCCCTTAAACCTCTCACAAAACCCCGTTAAAAAGGCACATTTTCAAGGCAAAAATTTTACATAATGGCCATTATGGGTAACGGATGAAAAGAGAAAAAATAATACTATCTATCATGGTCTTTTATGGCTCTGTATAGGCAAAAACTGCAAGTAAAGTTTTATGACTATCCGAGTCCATTCCCCGCTTCCTTTTTATTTATGACAGTGTCATAAAACGGAGGATAAATTCATAGGCAACTTTCCTGGACTTTTTTCTATAAAGTATGTTGGAACGTGTTATTTTAGGTATGGTCATCAGATATATTCTATTCTTGCTTTTTTCTGCTCATTTCCGAGGGTCGAAAACCCCCCTTTTTGGTCACCCTCACATAAGTCCTTATTTAATAGGCTTCTTGGTGATTTCTTGCGGCACAGGGGGCGGTAGAAGGGCCTTCGTTTGCTTGAAGGTACAAACACACCACCCGCACATTTAGACGGGCCTTGTAGGGCATCCTATGACGTGTTTAGAGGGCCTGAGTCATCTGGTAAGCCGTAATAATTCCTCATTCCAAAGTGTTGTCAGTCCTTCGGGAAGTTCTTTTCCTGGGCTTTTCCGGTAGAATTCCCGGGCCTGGAAAGCAAGGTCGATTAACGCTGGGGAAAAAGAATATCGTTCAAATACCAGACTTGCTTCTCGGGCCGTTGCTTCGTCCGTAATATGCCACCTCTCCACGGCATCGCACCTATGAGAAACTGTCTGAGCTTCCAACTTTTTCAATCGTTGTTCTATGGTCATCATGCACCTCCGGGAACATCATCAATGAACTTTACTGTGTAGATGGAGGTAATACCCTGGCTGGTCAGTTCCTTTATCCGCCGTTGGTAGGCTTCCGGTGTAAGGTCATCTTCGAAAAGGACCACCGGTGGGAGGACTTCCCGTACTCCGGCCACCAGTTCCAGACGTTTCAACCTGGCGTAAAAGTTCATGACTTCAACCTCGCTTCTAACCTGGTCAATCGCTCTTCCAAGTTTTCAATTTCAAACGTTTTCAAAGTAAGTTCAAGAATAGTCCGGGCTGCCATAGTTCGGGCCGTCTCCTTTATTCCGTTGTTCATGACTTCCCGGAGAACCTCCACCGCTTCACCTGATATCTGCTGAATGTGGGCGATGGCCTGGGCGACTGCCTGCCGTTTCGCTTCTCGGTAGGCCGCTCCAAAGTCTTCCCGTTGCAACCATCGCCAGAGGGTCGTCTCCCCTACTCCGGCGGTTTCGGCTGCCTGAGTGAGGGTAGGCTGATTGAGAAGGGCCACGATTGCCGTTTCCATCTTCCTGGTCATTTTGCTACTTTGCTCTTCCATTATCTTTCATCGCCTTTCAATTTTGGAGTGTTTCGCCGCTGATGTCGAAAAGTTCCTGGGAGAAAATAGCGATGTTCTGTTTCTTCCGTTCGATATTCTCCGTTGCACCTTGCAAGCGCATCTCATTTTCTCGGATTGTTGCCACCAGGGCTTCTTCCAAATACGCCAGGTTACGCCGTTCTATCGGGAGTCCTCTTGCGAGGTCTTGGGCGCGGGTCGAAAGATTGTTTTTTAGTCGCTCTTTTTCCGTGATTCGGGCTCGGCAATCTTCTATCGTTCCATGAAGGGCATCAAGTTCGGCTTTCGTGCCGTTCAATTCCTTGGAAAATTCGGCCTGCTGTTTAGCATATTCGAAAAACTCTCCTGTGGTCTCTGAATTGTTCAGTAACCGCCTGAGCTCCTTTTCGACTTTCTCGGCTTTGTCGGTTACGGGCTGAATGAGTTCCCGCT
>JAPLGF010000296.1 GCA_026390275.1 Candidatus Atribacteria bacterium | reverse complement strand
CCCCTTTTTTCCATAAGCAAATATGATATAAAGAAATTACCTCTATCAGAGATACAAGGCACTGTATCTATCCACGGCCAAATGCATGGTGATGGCATTTTCTACCGGAATATCCTGGTCCAGTAAATTACAGGTGGTGATCACCAGGCCGTTCTTCTTTCCATTTTCCTGAACGATTTTTTTGACCGCCTGATTAACTTCATAAGGAGAACCAAAAGGAAGAAGCTGACTGATGTCCAGGTTTCCGATCAAACACAACTGATTCCCGTATTTATTCTTGATCTGGGTGAGATCGTTTCCGGCGGTGGGTTGCAGGGCATGAAGTCCATCGATCCCGGTTTCCACCAGCATATCAAGGGTAAGGCTCTGGTTCCCACAAGCATGAAGAACCGCCGGCTTGCCCAGGTCATGGATTTTTTGCACCACTTCTTTCATAAAAGAAAAATCTAATTCCCATAAATCCTGGGGTGAAATGAACGGACCGGTATTGTAGGCAAAATCATTGGAGAGCCAGACACAATCAACCCCTTCCTGAATGACACGTTGAGCTAAATGATAAACATGGTCAAAGAAGCGGGCGGTAAAATCCAGAAGTTCTTTCCGGTGTTCATAGAGGTAGAACATGTAGTTATCAAATCCCATGAATTGATTGATTTTAAAGAAACCGGTCTCGATCTGGCAAACCACAAAAAAGTCGGATTCATTGACCCATTTCCGGAGATTATCATATTTAAAATCATCTACCGTGGGGAAACGATAGGTTTTCATATCTTCCGGCTTTTCAATTGGTTTCTTGATCACTTCATAAGTAAAAGGGGTGGAAATCGCTTCCATCCCCCAGATATCCCGGTAAACAGGATATCCTTCCATGGTTTCACCAATTTTGGTCCAGGGTTCTCGAGGAAAGACATGGATAAAATCAAATCCCAGGAATTCCCGGGCTTTTTTATGACAGTCAAACTGATAGTCACTCAACTCTTCGGTCATCCACCGCACCAGTGCATTTTCATCCGCCCGTGGCATCTTGACCTGCAAGATCTTCTGAATCAACACATCATGCAACATCTGTTCCCCGTGTGGAATACGATCTACCGGCTGGCATTGTAATGCCGCAGTCATTCGTTCCTTATGGGTCATCGTTGCACTCTCCCTTTCCATATCATCCGTCATGCTGTCGAATTCCGGACGATTAAATGAGTCGGTACAAATTCGACCTGAACTGCATTACTCATTCCACTGGCTTGGCCTTCAATCTGACGGCACAACATGTTGATTCCTTTTTGAGCCAGTTCATCCACCGGAATATGAACGGTAGTAATAGGAACCCCAGCCATGGAGGCAAAAGAAATGTCATCGAATCCAACCACACCGACATCTTCCGGGACTCGCAGTTGGAGTTCTTTCATAGCTTTCAGGACTCCAAAAGCCATGAAATCATTTACACAAAGGACGACCTCAGAAGCATTTCTTTTTTCGGAAAAAATTCGCCGGGTTTCCTCATACCCACCATCAATGTCTGGATGGGTCTCGATGATCTGATCATCTACTACCGAATACCCGGCTTCCGCCATGGCTTTTTGGAAACCTACAATCCGTCTTTTAAAAGTGGAGGCTTCTTTCAATCCAGAAAGATACAAAAAACGATGGTACCCTCTGCCCAGAAGATAATGAGTCAATTCGTAGCTAGCCTGCTCCAGATCGATGTCTACCCGGGAAAGGGACACTTCATCAAAACCCCCTCCTAAAAGGACAATAGGAATATTTCGCTTGATCAATTCGAAAAGGCAAGATGTGCTGAAGTTGACAATGTCCGCAGTA
>JAPLGF010000261.1:6768-7678 GCA_026390275.1 Candidatus Atribacteria bacterium | reverse complement strand
CACAGGGGGTGGTATCGGCCTGAACAATAAAGAGGTGCTTTTTTATCCCCTGCAGGATACTCTCAAAGAGAAGGAGGCCCGCATGGGCCACTCCTCCACCGATGACGATCATTTCCGGATTCACCGCCACGCAGGCAGTGGAGAGAGCCTGACCGATGTACATTCCGGCTTGTTGAATGATATCATGGGCGATATCGTCACCGGCTTTCGCAGCATCCACAATCACCCTGGGGGTCACCTTATTGAGATCACCATTCACCATCTCCCGGATCATGGTATCGTTTTGCTGTACCAGTGCCCGCAATGCCTGGCCCACCATGGCCGGTCCCGAGGCATATGATTCTAAACATCCCTGGTTTCCACATCCGCATCTCACCCCACCCGGCATCACGGTGATGTGTCCGAATTCACCGGCACTACCATCTTTCCCAATGTACAGATTCCCATTGATGATCACCCCACCACCCACCCCGGTTCCGATGGCGATCATGATCATGCTCTGCACATTTTTCCCGGCACCAAATCTTTTTTCCGCCAGGGTGATGGCTCGCGCATCATTGATGATCGCAACCGGGAGAGACAGGGCTTTTTGCAGCCATTCCTGGATCGGGATATGTTTCCACTTGTTGGGAAAGTTGGGAAGAAGAAGACATACTCCCCGGTTCCAATCGATCAGCCCGGGAATCCCGATTCCCAGGGATTTGGTTTGATATCCTTTTTTCTCGATCTCACTTCGTAACCGTCGTGCTTCCCGGGCAATATCGTTCACCACTTCCTCGGCCGGTCGCATGGCGTTGGTGGGAATAGTATTTTTCCCCAGGATCGTACCCTTTTCATCAATGAGGGCAATTTTGGTGTTGGTTCCTCCCACATCGACTCCGATATAGACTTTTTCTACCATTATTTCTCC
>JAPLGF010000261.1:0-6747 GCA_026390275.1 Candidatus Atribacteria bacterium | reverse complement strand
CTCCTAAAATTCGATTTGCCGGCGAATGTATGCCTGATCGGCGATGAGCTGCACGGTAAAACGGACCCGGTCTCCTCTGACGATGGAACGGGTGAGCTCCACCGGAACATCGGTTTTCAAAAATGCCAGCCTTTCAATAGAAAACGCCGGTAAATTTTTCCTACAGTGTAACACTTCTGCTTCGTTTTTCCAGATGTTCGTCAATTCATAGGTTTCCAATGCATGATCCAGGAGTAAACCGTATTTTTCGCGAAGGACGTGGTAAAGTGATCCACTTTCCAGATCCTGGTCTAAGAGATCCGGGCAGAGGTGGTGAGGAACACAGGTTCGCTCGATCAGGATCGGTTCATTGTTCGCCTTTCGTAAACGGATGATTTTATTAACCTTTCGATCCGTTGGCGGGAGGCTGAGCAACGTAGAGATGTCCTCGTCCCCATCGATCAACTCCGATTCGATGATCTGTGAGCCTGGTTCCAGGCCCAAATCCCACATATCCTCGGAAAAACTGTAAAGTCTGGGAAGCCGGCGACCCAACTTGGGGACGATAACAAATGTTCCCTTCCCCTGCTTTCGATACAGAAAACCCTCCTGCACCAGGCTGCTCATTGCCTGCCGGATGGTGATGCGACTGACTGCATAGGTGGAACAGAGCTCACTCTCGGGAGGAATCTTTTCTCCATTTTTTAAACGTCCGTCAAGAATCTGACCCTTCAGAATGTTTTTTACCTGTTGATATAAGGGAATACCACTATCCACTGCCAGATCTGTCAAAAAAAGCCTCCTTCTACCCTGAAAATGATGTTGAGTTGTGGAGTTGGCAATAATTCCCCTTTCGGGAGCCGGGGTGGGTATCTTTATCTTTTCATCCCCTGCTGGCGCCAGGGTTCTCTCCTGATGAGGTTACCTTTTTCCGCCGATAGCATTCTTCCATGATCTCCACGGTTTTTGTCGCTCCGAAACGAATGGCTCCTGCCTCTCGTACTTTTAATGCCATGTCCAGGTCTCTCACCCCTCCAGCGGCCTTCACCTGAACACCCAGGGAAACACTCTGGCGCATGAGCTGGAGGTCTGCGAGAGTGGCTCCACCGGCAGCAAAACCGGTGGACGTTTTGACAAAATCAGCTCCGGCTTCCCCGGCAAGCTGACACCCTTTTATCTTGAGTTCATCGATCAGGTAATAGTTTTCTAAGATCACTTTTACGATGGCACCATTTCGGTGAGCGACGTCCACGACCGCTTGAATGTCCTTTTTCACGTAATCATACTCCCGGCTCAGGAGCTTTCCGATGTGAAGTACCATATCCAGTTCTTCGGCACCATCTTTCATGGCTTGTTGTGCTTCAAATACCTTGGTTTCGGTTTTATTACTTCCGTGTGGGAAGCCGATCACGGCCCCGACTTTTACCTCTGTTCCGAAGAGAATTTTTTTGGCAGTGACAATGTCTGATGGACGGCAACAGACTGACGCCACACGGTATTTCCGGGCTATTTCACACCCTTGAATGATATCCTCATCAGTCAGTTCGGGGCGAAGAAGCGAATGATCGATCATCCGGGCGATCTGTTCACAGGTTACATCCATTTTTCCTATTCCTTTCATAATATTATAACGATATATATTAATAATGACATTTTGATATTATCATTTATTACTCGATATTAAATCAGTATTTTTTGGTCTTCCAGAGCTGCCGGAGCCAGGCTCCGATCATTTTTTCGTAGCCGCGTTCGGTGGGCCGGTAATAGAGGTGCTTCTCGAGTTCTGGAGGACGAAATTCCTGCTCGATGAAAGCACCGGGGTAATCATGGGCATATTTGTATTCTTTTCCGTATCCGATTTTTTTCATCAAATTGGTGGGAGCATTCCGGAGATGGAGGGGGACCGGCAGGGAACCAAATTCTCTTACATCGGAAGAAGCGAGGTGGAGTCCGGAAGAGGAAGCGTTGCTCTTGGGAGCACTCGCTACGTAGGTGATGGCTTGCGAAAGAGAGAGCCGCCCTTCCGGCTCTCCGAGAAAATCATAGGCCTGCTGGGCAGCCACGGCAACGAGCAAGGCCCGGGGGTCGGCATTCCCCACATCTTCGGAAGCACAGGCCACCAGGCGCCGGAAGATGGTATTGGGATCTTCTCCGGCATCCAGCATCCGGCACATCCAGTAGAGCGCGGCATCGGGATCACTTCCCCGTAAACTTTTATGGAAAGCAGAAAGCATGTTGAAGTGTTCTTCTCCGGTTTTATCGTAGAGAAAGGATTTCTTTTGAAAAACATCCCCCAGGAGGGAAAGTGAGATGGGTTTCTTTTCCTTTTTTGAAACGTTATAAATAATTTCCAGCTCGTTTAAAGCTTGCCGGGCATCTCCGTCCGCCAGACTGGCTATGAACTGGATGGAGTCTTCGTCGATGGAAAGATCCGGAACATTCAGACCTCGGGAGCTGCCGACGGAACGCCGTATCAATGTGGCAATATCCATAACCAGTATTTTCCGAAAAAGGATCACCTGGGTGCGGGAAAGGAGCGGGGCGATGACTTCAAAGGAAGGGTTCTCGGTGATCTCATCGATAAAAAAAACTGTTTTTCGGGAATGGACCTGGAGGTTCTCCTCGGCTCGCTGAATACATTCCCGGATTTCCCTCACTCCCGAGGCCACTGCACTGATGGAAATCATGGCATACTGGCAACTCTCGGCGAGGAGCATCGCCGTTGAAGTCTTTCCAGACCCGGGGGGACCCCAAAAAATCATTGATGGTAAGATTCCCGTTTGCAGGATGCGCCGGAGGAGTCCATTTTCACCGGTGAGGTGCAGTTGCCCGACCACGTCATCCAGGGCACGGGGCCGCATGCGATAGGCAAGCGGTGCGAATGATTCCAACCCATCAGGTAGAGTGTCGTCGCGCAAGGTATCCATGATCAGAACTCACCTGGTGATATCATTTCCGTCCGAAAAGGGAATATCTTCCTCAAAGATATCTGCCATTTTCTCCTTAGTAAGGGGAATTGAGGTGAATGCCCCTATGGTATTGTCGACTTCGATGAGCCAGAGGAGAGTAGCGAAGGAAAGATAACCCAGCTTTTCACCCAGGACGAGTTCCATCGTCTGGAGCAAGGGGTAAGAGGAGAAAATTTTTCCGAGATCATCCACCGTTACAGTACTCAGTTCGAGGAGGTAATTTTTGATCTGTTCCTGAATGGTAAATTCTTCCACCGGAGTCGAACAATTCTGGGGACAACAATTCACCAGTTCTTTGATCACTTCCCTTTTGAAACCTTCCGTTGCTTCAAAAAAATCTTTTAAATCAGATACGATGTATTTCATGAACTCGTTTTTATTAATCATGGAGTTAACATTCCTCTTTCTGGTTCCATCAGACCGATTTCCTCTGAGGGAAATATTTCGTACAGAAGGATACTCCCCTTCTCTCTTCTGATATTAACCTATTGGTAAATAAGATTATTTCAGGAGTGAGTAGTGCTCAACGTTTCAGCATCTTCTCCACTTCTTCCGGGTGGGGAGCACCTTCCATGGGTCCTTTCCTGGTGACCGCTAAAGCACCGACGGCGTTGGCATATCGGGCACTTTCCTCCAGGGAACGGTTCTTGATCAGACTCACCAAGAACCCGGCATCAAAGCAATCGCCAGCACCGGTGGGATCGATTTCTTTCACCGGGAAGGCCGGGACTTCTGCTTGGGAGGTTTTGGTGTAGACGGTACTTCCCTCCGCTCCGCGTTTGAGGATAACCATTTCTGCTCCCCGACCCAAAAGAGCCTGGCAGGCTTCTTCCGGGCATGTCAACCGCTTTATAAATGGTTTTTTTCCAGTCCTCGTTGATGGAAACTGCTGAACCATTGATGTGGAGGAAACGGGCTCCCTGGAAATAGCTGTCAACGATGCGTTCTGTATCAACACATCCGCTGGCAGCATTCCGGATGTGATAGAGGAATTTTCGCGATCCATCAGCAAAGTAGGCCACGAATGCCACACCGGTGGTGGCATCAGGACGGCTCTGGAAATAGGTGAGATCCACTCCATCTTCTAATAAGCGATCCCGGATGACCTTCCCAAAATCATCATTCCCAACGGTTCCGATATACCCGACTTTCCCTCCCAGACGGGCAGCGCAATCGGCGAAAATGGCCGGTGCTCCACTGGGGAAAGGACCGACAAACACTTCCGGACGATCAAGCCCGGCCCCAATTTTTTCCCGCATGATTTCAACTAAGGCTTCTCCCATGGAGATGATCTCAGGCATGGCATTCCCTCCAAAAGTAGCGTCTTCTCTTTAGGTACTATACCACATCGGAACAGACTTGACGTTCGGGACCGCCTCTCTTTCCAGAGGAAGATTCACTCTTTTATAAAACTGGTAAATATTTCTTTGAATATTTCTTTATTCTCCTGGGTTAAGAACCGGCCCTCTTTACTTTCCTCCATGCAATATCCCCACATACTGGAGGCTAATATTTGGAAGATTTCTTTTCCAGTAATGGTATAACCATTTTTTGTTTCCAATGTTCCGATTTTGTTCCCTAATCTATCTCGTAAATTTTCATATTTCTTCATCACGTCTTTAAATTCTTTCAAAACATTATGATGAAGAAGAAAATCATAACCGGCCCGTTGGAAAACGATCATCAGTTCTCGCTGTGATCATCAGATCCAGCTTGCTCCCAAAATAATAATAAATTGTGGACTTTTTTACTCCGGATATTTGGGAGATATTCTCTAATGTCGCTTCAAAGTAACTTTTTTCGGCAAAAACCTGTTTTGCCGCTTCCATGATTTTCCTTTTTTTATCGTGCAAAACCATCACCTGGCATCTTTCCTGTACCATCCCCCCCTGACCGGCTCCCTCTCCGGAGAGATCATTCCAACTTTAAAAGACGTACCGAATTCCCAGGGAGAGGGCGCTTCCTGCCCTTCCCAGTTTCGTAGTGGAGCCGCCGCTGGCGATGGAATAGGTAAACGAAACCGTCCAGTTATCCTGGGGTTTATAATCAACCCCCAGGACATTGAGCATACTTCCATCTTCAATGCTCAAGGCCGAATTGAGATACGGTTTCCACTTATCATTCTTGCTCGGTTTTTCCAACCGCAGGAAGAGATAGGGTGACACATCCTGTCCCTCTTCGTATGGATTACCCAGCATGAAGATGAGGTTGTAATACGTTTTATCGTCAGCGGTATAGTCAAATCCTAAACTGGCTTTCCAGTACGGTTGATCGAAGATGTCTACCGTAGTCAAGGTGGTGGTCCCGTCCCCCTGGTGCGTCGAAATGCGATTCGCCCAGTGTTCGGGAATGATGAGGGCAACGTCACCCCGGAAGGTGACCCCGTCAACCCCGGGGATCTCACCCTGGAATTCCAAACCGAGTACCTTCTTTCCGGGATACCCCACATCCACATTCGCGGTACTGGAGCCATCCTGATTCACCGTCACCTCGGTCTGGTATGGAAACGGCGAGAGAAAGTATCCTTTATAAAAACTCACCGCCGTGTCCACATTGCCCACCTTTCCCCGGGCACGAACCGCCCAGATGGGATCGGTAAAACTTACTACTGGATTCTGGGCCTGGTAATTGATGGTCATGGTGGACGGATTGAGTCCGGTTGCCGGAGCGATCTGGTAACCGAGAAGCTGTTTTTCTACATACGCTGGAATGAAGTCTGATTCAAATGCTGGTTGGTAAACGATTTCAATTGACCAGTCGTTGTTCACATACCATTCTAAATCCAATCCGAGAATGGGGATTTTATCGTCTGACGAGTCTTTACTGAGCGATGCGGCAAACGGACGCGGATTGACATTATCGACCGGACTGAACATGTCGCTCGCTCCCCAGGTGAGCTGGAAGTACCCCAGTTTGAAATCGATGTTATCCGCCGGGGTACCGACCCCCTGAATATAGAACTCATTCCAGCGGATGGGAGAATAATTATTCTCGTCTTTATACTTGAGGAGCACATCCGCCTTAAAATAATACTGGTTGCTGAGTGATGGATTCCATTTCAACCGGAGTGACGTCCCATAATCGAGATTGCCGGTATTCAATGAATAGGTGGAAAAAATTTGAGCCTCGCCGGTGATAACGGCGGCATACCCTGTCGAGACCGTGCACAAAAAGAAAACCACCAGCACCACGGTAGAGAGTTTCCAATTCATCGTGGTTTCACCTCAGATTTCGGGGCGTTGAATGGTGCGAACACTGAAAAATCCTTCAGGAAGGGTGAGTCCCTTCTCAACCTTTTCCATCTGCATAAATGACCTGGTATTTTCCTTGAGATCCATAAAAGTCATTTTCATAATGGTGATGGTTCCATCGGTTTCTTCCTTGACTTCCTGGACATCCAGGACTTTCGCGGGATTTCCGTCCAGATCAGTGAATTCTATCTTTTTAAAATAGAGTTTCGCTTTGTCGATGGTCATGGTGAGCCGGGAGTATTCCGAATCCTTATCTTTCGGTTTAAGCTCGATAATGTAGTTGGTATCGTCTTCGTTCAGGAGTTTTGATTCATAGTCATTCTTGGTATATCCTCCCCCGAAGTCACCAAAAGAAAAATTCGTTCCCGCAAATTTCTCTTTTTTACTGGAACCCGCGATGCGACGGACTTTTTTGAAGGCTGGCATATAGAGATAGATCTGTTCCCCATCGCTCACGCTCAGCATGGTGACATTCTGTACTTCCGCCGGGCTCAAAAAACGGAACAGGAAAGCTTTGTTTTTGGTATTCTGGGAATCATCCACCGAGT
>JAPLGF010000329.1 GCA_026390275.1 Candidatus Atribacteria bacterium | reverse complement strand
GAGACAATTTTCGGTACCTACGTACATGGACTCTTTGATGATGCCGGTTTTCGTCGTTATTTTATCAACCTCATTCGGAAACGGAAGGGACTTTCTCCCCTTCACTCCTTGACTCTTTCCTGGCAGGAAACTGTGGATCAGGAACTGGACCGGTTAGCTGATATCATTGAAGAGTATGTTGATGTGAAAAAGATTGAGGAGGAAGTTATGAAAGGAGAAAGGGAATGTTGATTCGAGACGTCAATCACCGGCAACAAAAAATTGCCGGTGATAAGACTGTTCTTCGGGAAATTCTCAATCCCGATAAAGATCCGGTGGGAATTCGATACAGTTTAGCCCAGGCAGTTTTACCGGTAGCGGGGATCTCTCTTCCCCATCGAATGAAGACCTCAGAAGTCTACTATATCCTGAGCGGAAAAGGATTGATGCATATTGACGAAGAGATGTCTGCAGTTGGACCGGGAATGACAATTTATATCCCTCCCCAGGACCTGCAATTCATTGAAAATATCGGGACGGAAGACTTATGCTTTCTCTGTATTGTGGATCCAGCCTGGAGAAAAGAGGACGAAGAAGGGGAGAGCTAAATAGACAACCGTGCCAGTTCCTGGTAGTTTCCGAGGGTTGAAAATGCCTCACCTCCCCCTCCCCTCAATGGTGGGGAAAAAAGAAAGATGAGCACATTTTTCGGGGTTGATCGAAAGAAGAAAGAGATCAGGAGCGGTAGACGAGCATTCTCCGGATGCTGAGTTCCGCCCGTTTCTGGATATCTTCGGGAATGGTCACTTCATGCGTCATTTCTTCCAGTGCGGTCAGTATTTTGTCCAGCGTAATTTTCTTCATGTTTGGGCAGACGGCTCCTGTCGATAAGGGATAGAATATCTTTTCCGGATTTTCTTGTCGGAGACGGTAGAGAATACCGGTTTCGGTTCCCAGGATAAACTCGGGGGAGGATGATTGTCGAATATAACGGGACATCCCTTCCGTCGAAAGAACCTGGTCGGCCAAATCGATCACTTCGGGAGTGCATTCCGGGTGGACGATGATTTCTGCCGTGGGATGAAGCACTTTTCTGAGTCGAATATCTTGGGGGGTGATTCCGGCGTGGACGGGGCATGATCCCGCCCAGGTCACGAACGTCCGGCCAGTCTTACGAGTGACATAAGCAGCCAGATTGGCATCGGGAACAAAAATAATTTCTTTGGCATGGGTGAGAGCTTGGGTGACGACGGTTACGGCGTTGGCGGAAGTGCAACAGTAATCGCACTCTGCTTTCACTTCTGCTGTGGTATTCACATAACAGAGGGTTTGGGCCTCGGGATGTTCGCTCTTCATTTTTTGCAGGTCCCGGGAACGAATGGTATCAGCCATGGGGCATCCAGCTGTTTTTTCCGGAATAAGTACCGTTTTTTCCGGTGAAAGGATTTTTGCTGTTTCCGCCATGAAGGTGACACCACAAAAGACGATGATATCCGCTGTCGTCTGACTCGCTTCCAGGCTCAGCCCTAAGGAGTCTCCCCGGAAATCGGCGATGTCCTGAATCTCCGGGGGCTGGTAATTATGAACCAGAAAAATGGCGTTTTTTTCCTTCTTGAGTTTTTGAATCTTTTCCATAATATTCATTGCAGTCACCTGAAAAGATAAGATTCCCACGTCGCCCAGCCACCAGACGACCAGTCTCCTGGGAAGGATATTTTATGAGTTACCTTCATTATTACTCATATCCCTTCAGAACGGTTTTGTTCATATTTCCAGAAACAAATCCCCCCAACTCTAATGCCACATAGAGATATCCCAGCTGTTTCAAGTGGTCGGAGATGGTGTGTCTTATCGCCGGGGAAAAACAATCCGTGATCTGTTCCGATGGGATTTCAATTCGGGCAATGGTGTCGTGGTCCCTCACCCGGCAGATGGGGAAACCCAGATGGTGGAGAACGGCTTCGGCATTCTCTATTCGGGTCAGTTTTTCCCTGGTCACCGGGGTCCCGAAGGGAATGCGAGTGGCCAAACAGGGACTGGAAGGCTGGTTCCAGG
The DNA here is from genome assembly GCA_026390275.1 of Candidatus Atribacteria bacterium. Classification (GTDB taxonomy): domain Bacteria; phylum Atribacterota; class Atribacteria; order Atribacterales; family Atribacteraceae; genus JAPLGF01. The sequence goes on along the minus strand of JAPLGF010000329.1, from coordinate 4,359 downwards.
TGGATAGACCGTGTTGTCGGGACAGCGTTCGGATGTCTGTTTTGGTGAGTCCGGCTTTCCGCAGCGGGCTCTGGACGCCAAGTTCTTCCAGGGCTTTCATTCCTGGTCGGTAGTCTTGCTCATCGTCAATATTACTTCCGTCCACAACCGTGGAAATGTCCTGGGAATTCGCCACGCCTTGGATCGTTTGGAACAGGGTTTTCTTGCACCAGTAGCATCGATCCGGAGGATTTTGGACAAACTCTGGAATAAGAAACGGATCGAAATCAATGAGGAGGAAGGGCACTCCGAAATCGATGGCTATTTTTTGCGCCTGTTTCGTTTCACGAAGAGGAACCAGGAAGGATGAGGCGATCACAGCCAAGGTGTTTTCCCTCCCCACTTCCTCGGAGATGGCATCCAGTAAGAATGTACTATCGACTCCTCCGGAAAACGCCACCGCGATTCGTCCGAAGAAGGAAAGAATTTTTCTTAAGGTTTGGTATTTTTGTTCAATAAGGGGAGTATTTTCCATCGATTCTTTCCGTGCCGGGAGATGTTTTTTTACCACACCGAGAGATACCGCTCACCGGTATCGGGGAAGATCACCACGATGAGCTTTCCCCGGTTTTCTTCTCTTTTGGCTTCTTCCCGGGCTGCCCAGGCCGCTGCCCCGCTGGAGATACCGACATGAATTCCCTCAAGCTGTGCCAATGTTTTTGCCATAGAGAAGGCATCTTCGTCTTCAACACCGATGATCTCATCGATAAGTTCGCGTTTGAGAACTTCCGGGACAAATCCCGCCCCGATTCCCTGAATTCGGTGGGGAGTGTGCTTCCCACCCGATAGTACAGGGGATTTTTTTGGTTCCACCGCTACCACTTTCAAAGAAGGCTTTCGTTTTTTGATCACTTCCGCGATTCCGGTAAGGGTCCCCCCGGTTCCCACTCCGCTGACCAGGATGTCGATGGTCCCTTCGGTATCCCGCCAGATTTCCTCTGCGGTGGTTTCCCGGTGAATTTTCGGATTGGCTGGATTTTTAAACTGCATGGGTATGAAAGAATGAGCATGTTCCTTCGCCAGTTCTTCGGCTTTTTTTATGGCTCCTGACATTCCATCCTGGGCGGGGGTGAGGACTAATTCGGCTCCAAACCAGGTGAGGATTTTCCGCCGTTCGACAGAAACACTCTCCGGCATGGTGAGGATGAGTTTATATCCCCGCTGAGCACAGACAAAGGCTAAGGCAATTCCGGTATTCCCGCTGGTGGGTTCGATGATCACGGTATTTTTCTGGATAAACCCATTTTTTTCCGCTTCTTCAATCATGGATACCCCGATCCGGTCTTTGATACTCCCACAGGGATTGAAATACTCTAATTTCGCGACCACAATCCCTGGTAATTCTTTGGTGATTTTCTTTAATCGAACCAGGGGAGTGTTACCGGTCAACTTGGTAATATTCTCCGCAATTTTCATGATAATCCCTTCCCTTTGGATAGGTATTCTTTTCTTATCTATTATATGGCAGGGATGGCGAATAAATTCAATTGTTCTGATTTTGGGGAAACAGGGACATTGGTCAAACCACTTACCATTTATAATTTGTCATTCACTGTCTTCTCCGGGGGGACCGTTCGAGTTTCTATACGGAACTGGGCCACCTCTTCCTCCTTCAGGTGCTCACAGAGGATTACTTTCTCCCTGGAGCCCTCACCTTCCTTCTCCAGAATGGAAATCAATAGATCCGGGGATTTGGTGTAATGGGCAATGATCCCCCCGGAAATCTGTTCACCGTAATAATCGACGCATCCCTTGCCGATTCCAGTGGGTCCTTTTCCATTCTCAGGTTGGAAAATGACATCACCCTTTTTTGCGTATTGAAGGAGGAGATTATTTTCTGATTCATCACGCCCTACGATGAGTTTATACCAGGAAGTGATCCGGAAATGCCGTCCCAGTTTCAAAAGCTCGGCATTCTCCATGGTGAGGGTTCCGGTATCGAGGAGATCCTTCACCCGTCGGGAAAATAACGGATCGGTGAGAAGACATCCCCCGGCGGGAGTGGGATAGTCAGTGATCCCGAACTTCACTGCGAGTTCGAATTGGGGTTTCCGAACCCGTCCTGAAAAATTATACAGATCCTCTCGCTTGACCCACCCTTGGAGTTCCGCAACGGTAGGCGGAAGATGTTTGGCCGTAAGGGGTCGAAGGATAATCCCCTTGAGTTCACTGTCCCGGTCAATGATGTTCAACCCCCACAGAAATTGGGACTTTGGTCGCTGGGAGAGGACTTCTCCGGTGACAATAAACTGCGCCCCTTTCTCGTCCATGATTTCTTTTGCCCGTTTAAGCATCAGGATCTTACAGTCTAAGCAGGGGTTCAGATTCTTCCCGAAACCATACCGGGGAGATTTGATGATATCTAAAAAATCTTCCCGTAGAGGGACTTCCAAAAACTCGATTCCGAACTTTTGAGAAACCCTCCTGGCCGCTAACTGGCGTTCTTTCTGTTTTTTGGTGTAGTCAAAGGGGATGATGAAGTGGAGGGCAATCATTTCAATTCCCTGATTTTGGATGATTTTTATGGCTAAGGTACTATCTAACCCGCCGGAAAAAAGAGCAATGGCTTTAGTCATACCTCTCCGCCTACCTTGAAAATAATGTTGAGTGGTTGAATTGGAACAGAAATTCCCTACCGTTGTCCCTTTTCATCCCCTTCTTTTTTTCCCTATCCCCGCTTTGTTGAGAGAAGGGGGAAAAAGGTGAGGGGTATTGTCTACTAAAATTATGAAAACACTCATATTATAAACCGATGAGAAATGATGTCAAGAAAAAACAACTTACGCCGTAGGCTGGTTTTTTCGGGGTAGTATGAAACATTCCTTTCTTTCCAAGTTTCTCGGGAGATCTTATAATAATTATGAAATGGATCCACATCACGGATGTAGGGAGTGATCACCACCTTGACATCATACTCGGATAGCCTTCGGAAAGGAACCAGATCGCGAAAAGTTAAAGATCTTCCCCCTGACGATCGTCCCCGGGAGAAGCTGAAGAAGCTGGGGGTACGGGCTCTCTCCAACCTGGAACTTCTGGCCGTTATTTTGGGAAAAGGAACGAAAGGGAAAGGAGTTTTTCAGCTGGCAGCTGATGTTTTGGTCATGGCAGAAAGAAATTTTGAAAATATAGAGTACTCCACCCTTACGGGGATTGTGGGCATGGGTCCCGCTCGCTCTTCGCGACGGACGTATTGACTCTGGTCACTGATTTGAAAGAGAAAAAACAGGAACATTTTGTTACCCTGACCTTAGACGGAGCAGCGAACCTGATTCAAAAAAAAGTGGTTTTTATCGGTACTTTGAATCAGAGCCTGGTTCATCCCCGGGAGGTTTTTGTCGATGCCATCCTGGACCGGGCAGCGGGTATTATTTGTGTGCACAACCACCCTTCCGGGAATATTCAACCCAGTCGCGATGATATCGCGGTGACCAGGAGACTGGTAGCAGCAGGAAAAATCATTGGGATCCGGGTCATCGATCATATCATCGTGGGGAAAAACTCCTATTTTAGCTTTCAGGGAGAAGGGATATTGAATAGCGAGGAATGACCTTGCTGTTTTTGGGAAAAAAAAAGAGGTGAAAAGTATGATCAAACCGGGGAAAGTTATCCGCTTAGAGGGTGAACAGGCGTGGGTCAAAATGCAGAAAGGGACCAGTTGTGGTGAGGGAAACTGTGCCCTGAGTGGGTCGCTGATTGATGATTCCACCAGTGATTTTTACACCGTCTGCGCAAAAAACGACATCACGGCTCCGGAAGGTTCAGACGTCCTGGTAGAAGTGAAAGACGTGATTGCGCTCCAGATTGCGTTTATGATCTATGTGCTTCCCCTTATCCTGGTATTGGGTTCGTATTTTGTAGTGAAATCGTTCACGCCTCATCTGGGTATCATTATTCCGGTGGTCATTGCCTGCGCAGTGATTTCAGTCCTGATCATCAAAAGAATGGATAAGCGGGTCCAACCCAATTATTCAGTCATCGGGTATAGAGAAGAAGAAAAATGTAATCTCTGTCCTTTTGCTTCGAAGGAGAAAAAACTCGAGAAACGTGAGGGAGTTTTTACGAAATGAGTTCTTCACCTCCCATTGGTGCCATGATAGATCCCCATGCCAGGCCAACCCCCTGACACCATCAAGGGATGAAAATATAAGTACTTGACCTGGCGCGGGGAACATCGAATCCCCCCTGATTCCTCTTTATCCCAAGAGGGAGATTCCTTGAGGAATGTTCATTTGGGGTATTGTGGTATGTCTTATCTCACTGGTTCGAAAGATTGATTTCCAATTGGGTTTTCAGTAGTTTTCTTTTTCCATCAACTAGGCC
>JAPLGF010000137.1 GCA_026390275.1 Candidatus Atribacteria bacterium | reverse complement strand
TAGAATGGGTACTTGGAGATCTGAGGCCGAAATCGACAATGCACGTAGTCACCGAAGTTGATCCCAACAGCGGAGCGCTCTTCGCCCGGAATCCATACAATACCGATTTCGCTGACCGAGTTGCCTTTTCCAACGTGGACGATACGACTCGGACCTTAAGCGGCGATCGGACTGAATTCCTTGGGCGTAACGGCACGCTTCAGAGTCCGGCTGCCATGGGGCGGTCGAGGCTTTCCGGCAAAGTGGGGGCCGCACTGGATCCCTGCGCCGCAATTCAGGTGACCTTCGAGTTGGACGACGGGCAAGAGCGGGAGATCGTTTTCACGCTTGGTATAGGACGAGACGCCCTTGACGCTGGCCAGCTGGTGAATCGCTTCCGGGGACCCGCTGCCGCCCGTGAGGCGCTCGAAGCGGTATGGCAGTATTGGAATCACACCCTTGGCACAGTGAACGTGGAAACACCGGACCCGTCCCTCGACGTCTTGACCAATGGCTGGCTCTTGTACCAGACTATAGCGTGCCGCCTTTGGGCACGGAGTGGATACTACCAATCCGGAGGCGCCTTCGGTTTCCGCGACCAGCTGCAGGACGTAATGGCGCTCATCCACACCGAGCCGAACCTTGTACGCGAGCACATACTCCGTTGCGCGGCCCGGCAATTCCGAGAGGGAGATGTCCAGCATTGGTGGCATCCCCCCTCAGGCCGCGGCGTGCGTACACGCTGTTCGGACGATTACCTCTGGCTGCCGTTGGTGACGTGCCATTACGTCCTGAGCACGGGGGATACTGGCGTGTTGGATAAAACCATCCCCTTCATCGAAGGCCGCCCGGTAAACGCAGAGGAAGACTCGTATTATGATTTACCCGATCAGTCTGAAGAAGCGGCCAGTTTGTATGAACACTGTGTGCGAGCCATACTGAGGGGCCTCAGATTTGGTGAACACGGATTGCCACTTATCGGCTCTAGTGACTGGAACGACAGCATGAACCTGGTGGGCGAACATGGAAAAGGTGAAAGCGTCTGGTTGGGATTCTTCCTATATGAAGTGCTCATGCAGTTCACTGAGATCGCCCGCAAGCGTGGTGACATATCCTTCGTTAAAAGCTGCGAGAGGGAGGCGGCTCAAGTGCGCCAGAATATCGAGCAGCATGGCTGGGATGGCAGGTGGTACCGCCGCGCTTACTTCGACGACGGGACGGCGATGGGGTCGGCAAGTAACCCCGAATGACAGATTGATTCGATTGCGCAAAGCTTGTCTGTTCTATCCGGAGCAGGCGATGCTGAACGCTCGCAGGCGGCCATGAAAGCGGTGGATCAGCGCCTCGTTCGCCGGGACCATGCACTGATACAACTCCTGGACCCGCCGTTCGACAAGTCGAATTTGAATCCTGGCTACATAAAAGGCTACATCCCGGGCGTGAGAGAGAATGGCGGGCAGTACACTCATGGAGCAATCTGGGTGGTAATGGCATTCGCTGCCTTAGGCGATAGCCAGCGGGCGTGGGAGCTGTTGGCAATGATCAACCCCATAAACCATACGAGATCTTTGGAGGAAGTCACCACTTACAAAGTAGAACCGTATGTAGTCGCGGCCGACGTCTATGCGCTCACTCCGCATACCGGTCGCGGTGGCTGGACGTGGTACACCGGCTCGGCTGCCTGGATGTACCGGCTGATCGTGGAATCACTCCTGGGGCTGAGGCTTGACGTGGACAAACTGCGCTTTGCGCCATGCCTCCCTGTGGATTGGAAGGAGTTCAAGATTCATTACCGGTATCGGGAGACTGTCTACCACATAGCCATCCTGTGCCCGCATGCCGGGAATGGAGAGACCAGTGTGACCGTTGATGGCGTCGAGCAACACGACAAGACGATTCCCCTTATTGACGACCGCCAGGAACACTCGGTCGAGGTGAGAATATCCGACGCACCCGGCTGACGGGAGAAGGGTGATATTATTATGGTGCCTGACACTCAGTTATCAAGTTATTGCGGGCAGCGAATCGATCGAAGCTGACAGGTGAGTGCTGGCCGGCCTAATAATTGTTAGGCAAGGAGGAATAAAATGAAAAGCAGAACTGAAATCGCAATTTCCAAGTTCTTGGGTGGTTACAATTGTGCTCAGTCAGTTTTCTATTCTTTTTGTGATGATCTTCAGTTTGATAAAAACACAGCCTTAAAATTGGCTTGTGGGTTTGGGGCCGGCATGGGACGAAAGGAAGAAGTCTGTGGCGCCGTTACTGGAGGTATACTCGTAATTGGAGCTAAATATGGAAGAGACGAAAAAAGTGATAGGACTTCCACAGAGGCAACTTAGCCTAACAACTCTTTGCATGCGACGCCACACACGGTGCGGCGCGGTAGCAACGTCGGCTGCAAGCGGTTGTTCGGCGACCAATTCATTTCCAGAACTGCCACCATTTCTTTGGGACTGGCTGCGCGACTTGTTGCGATGCTGGAGTGTCAACCCGCGTCTGGTCCTGGGGTTATTTAACTTTCTCAGCTGGCTTGTACTGAACTACAACCTTACCGTCGTCGAGTTTTATGACCGCTCCGGGGTTAATAGCCGCAATTTCCTCTGAAGTCATTGAGAAACCTAACTCGTCGAGGAACGCTTGCGCGTATCAAGGCCCCTCGCCTACATAACCTAATGAGAGAAAGTGGATGTCATATTCCCCACGGCGGCGACCTGAGTAAACAGTGTGCGTGTCAAAAACGAAGTTGATCTCGAAATCTGGAAAGTGGCTTAGATACTCCACAAACCGGGCAATCCGGCATTCCGGCTCCTCTCCAGAATGTGTCATCCCATCGGAATTAGCTGCCGCAACTTGAACATGTGGTTATCAATTCCATGTTTTATCTCCTTTAGCCCCACAATAATTATACAGTCTGTATAATTCTGCAAACACAGATTGATTCCTTCTGTATAAGACAATCCTTCATTTGGTCAACAAATCATCCAAATCCTTGATAATCTTAATTTAAACCATTTGCATCGATTTATTGAACACCCGGTTTATACAGACTGTATAAACCGGCTCACAAATCATCGACAGGGCTTCGTACGCCGTGACCTCCTTTATTAAGAACATGCGTATCGATCATGGTCGGGCTGACATCCTTATGTCCCAGTAATTCCTGGATAGTTCGTATGTCATTGTCGGCTTCGAGCAAATAGGTCGCGAAGGAATGACTAAAAGGTATTACAGCCAGCGGGTTCTTAATGTCGGCTTGACAGTCAACAAGATAGTCACAATAACAAAACCCCACCAGTAACCCCTGGTGAACAGCGTCAGAAATTATGGTCTTCAAGCTTTTGAATCCCGCTTCCGTTTACTGGGCTCTCTTTGGTTGCTTATCCTGCTTCTTTTTTGCCTTTTGTTCCTCTTTACTTGTCTTCTGTTTCTGACTCTTATTTATATCCTTCTTGCTCTTTTCTCCCATTGCGTCTCTCCTTTCCCTGCTATTAGAGTTTTTCTCGACGCGAGGAGCTCTGCGGCGTCGGCAGATCTGGCTTTACGGATTTTCTTTGTTTTAGAGCCCATGTTTAACCCCTAATTATCACTTATCTTTCAAGCAAAACCGCTTCACCATCGGCGGGCATCACCCCGCCACCAGCTAGTATAACGTTTCCTGAATAGAATATTATATCTCATCAAGTTTATATTTCCATTTAAACACCACTGGTTCCCGATTGATGTCCTTGATGGAGTCATATATTCGTTCCACCAGTTCTTCTTTTGATGACACTCGAATATTTTTCAGGAGACACCGGGTGAGCTTACTGAAAAAGACTTCCATCAGGTTGAGCCAGGAACCATGTTTGGGGGTAAACACCAACTCAAACCGTCCTCCCCTCTTCTTTTAAGATAAGCCTGGGTTTTTTGGGAGGTGTGGGCAGAATGATTATCCAGGATGATTTTGATGGTTTCATCAGGAGGATAGGCACCATCATCTCCCGCTTCGCGTCGGATTTCGGCTTCTTTATAGAGGTGGAGAACAGCATTCATTTTGCGCTCACACTCCGGATCGGTTAGTTCCCGAGAGGGGCGAACCTTGTGGGGTTTGATATTACTTTGGGAGAAGATCTTGTGAACCGTTCCCCGGGAGAGGTGCTTCAGGGCAGGAGCATTCACTTCCAGACAGTGATTCTGGATATGTTGAGCCAGAGCCTGCATGGTCCAGGTTGCTTTTGGATACCCCAGAACCCGGGGCTTTTGACAGGCCAGACTGAGAATCCAGGCTTTGTCCTTTTCACCAATCAGCGATTTTCTTCCCCGTCCCGGGAGATCATCCAGGGCGGTGGTAACCCCATAGGCAATGGCTTTATCGATGACCCGCTGGACTTTGGGGCGGTTGGTTTGGAATATTCTTGCTAAAGATGAGATGGTCTCTCCCGAGATAAAACTTAAAAGATACTGGGCTCTTTCCACCCGGGCTCTGTTTTCGAGTCGAGATTTGGATATTTTTTCCAACATGGTTTTCTCTTCTGAAGAGAGGATGAGTGATCTTTTTCTTTTATCAGTCATAGGGATACCTCCAATGAAAGAGATATCTCTATGGTATCGAATTGGAAGAAATATTGTAATTCTAATTAAGAAACATTGTACTAGGAATTCTCCAATTTGTGTTTGGCAACTCAAATATCCAGCATTTGGCAAGTTAATTATCCAGCACCCCTCAATAGGTTAATGGTTTAAACTGGAGTGTTCCAGACGATAACTCTTCCCAGTAAACACCACAAG
>JAPLGF010000359.1 GCA_026390275.1 Candidatus Atribacteria bacterium | reverse complement strand
GTTGAGGAGGAGGAAGGATAATGAACGCACTGAAAGTGGACGAGGAGGTCTACCGGGAGGTTGAATCGATCATCCTAGCCAACCGTGATGAAAAAACCCCCCTCCTATCGGTCCTGCAGGGCATTTCCCAGGTGTATGGATATTTACCGCGGGATGTTATGGAATATGTCTCTCGGAAACTCAATATTCCATCCAGCAAGGTTTTTGGAGTGGCTACCTTTTACTCCTTTTTTGAAACCCGGCCAGTTGGAAAGTATATGATCCGTATCTGTCAGAATGCTCCCTGTCATGTCCTGGGAGCATCTAACATTTTGAGGATTTTGAAAAAGGAACTGAACATCAAAGAAGGAGAGACCACCAAAGACGGGAAATTTACCTTAGAGGTGACCAGTTGTCTGGGAGTTTGTGGGGTGGCTCCCGCCATGATGATCAATGAGACGACCTACGGGAATCTGAACGAGGAGAGAATCAGGGAAGTTCTGGCGCTCTACCAATAGCGAGGGGGTTGGTTATGTTTTATCGTTCGCATATCTTGATAGAAATGTCCAGCGACTCAGTAGTTCTGGGGTCAGCACAAATCCGTGAAAGATTCCAGCGTGAAATAGAACGTTTGGGATTGACCCAGGAAGTCAAGATCCTCGATACCGGGACTTTTGGAGCAGGAATACCATCTCCATTCGTTGTGATCTATCCCGATAACGTCGTCTATGCACCGGTGCGCGTTGATCAGGTGAAAACCATCGTGGAGGAGCATCTATGGAAAGGCCGACCGGTTAAAAGCCTGATGTTTACCCCAAAACAGGGGATGGAAACCCAATCCTTTTTCCCTCATTTCCCATTAGCTAAGGAAAAACGGGTGGTTCTGCGAAACTCTGGGCATATCAATCCAGCGGAAATTGAAGATTATATCGCCCAGGATGGATATTTAGCTCTGGGGGTGGTTTTATCCCAACCTCCCGAGGACGTGAATGAAATCATCAAAGAATCTGGTTTGCAGGGTCGAGGTGGTGCCGGATTTCCCACCGGGTTGAAATGGGAATTTACTCGCAAAGCCGGGGGCAAGGAAAAATATATTGTCTGCAACGCCGATGAAGGGGAACCGGGAACGTTTAAAGACCGTCTTATCCTGGAAGGTGATCCCCATTCCATCTTAGAAGCCATGGCTATTGCCGGGTATACCGTGGGAGCACAGGAAGGATATATTTACTTGCGGGGGGAATACCCCGAGTGTGCCCGTTACCTTGAAAATGCTATTCGCCAGGCGAAAGAATATGGTTTGCTGGGTGATGATATTCTGGCTTCTGGTTTTTCCTTTCACATCAAAATACGTAAAGGGGCTGGAGCCTATATCTGTGGCGAAGAGACTGCTCTTTTAGAGTCTATCGAAGGTGGACGGGGAGAGCCGCGCGTGAAACCGCCCTATCCTCCTCAGAAAGGTCTCTGGGGTAAACCAACTGTCATCAACAACGTCGAAACCCTGGCCAATATTCCTCCCATTATCCGGCATGGTCCTCGCTGGTATCGGGGGATAGGTACTCCCACCTGTCCCGGAACCAAAGTCTTCACTCTCACCGGGAATATCAACAACTTAGGCCTGATTGAGGTTCCCATGGGAACCACTCTCCGTGAGCTTATTTTTGAAGTGGGAGGAGGAATCCGGGAGGGTCATGGATTGAAAGTGGTTCAAACGGGGGGGCCTTCCGGGGGGACGATGACTCCAGATCTTTTAGATGTCCCGATGTCGTTTGATACCCTTCCGAAATACAATTCTGCCCTCGGTTCTGGCGCGCTCACGGTGGTTGATGATACCCACTGTATCGTGGATGTGGTGAAGAATTTCTGTGAATTTTTCCTTCATGAATCGTGTGGAAAGTGTACTCCCTGTCGGATCGGGAATAAACGGATCGTCGAAATTCTGGATCGAATGACGCACGGAAAAGGAGAAATCGATGACTTACAAAAATTAACCGTCCTGGGTGAGCACATGAAACGAACGTCTTTTTGTGGGCTGGGGCAGGCAGCACCCAATCCGCTCCTCCGATGCCTGGATTTTTTCCAGTCTGAGTTTGAAACCCACATCCGGGAAAAAAGGTGTCCCCAGAATGTCTGTCGTTTTGGGTCCCGGAAGGGGAATGTTGCTGAATGAATCCATCTGACTAAATGTTTACCGGTCGACAACTTCGCTGAGAAGGAGAAAGGAGAGAGGGTTATGGCAAAAGTGCTACAGGAGATAAATGATAAGGTGGTTCAAAAAAAATTGGTTACTCTGTTTATAGACGGTCGAGAACGCCAGGTTCCTGACGGAGTGTCGGTATTGGAAGCCTGCCGGTTGGAGGGATATCATATTCCCACCTTGTGCTACCTGGAAGGCCTCACTCCCTGGGGGGGCTGCCGAATCTGTGTGGTCGAAGTGGAAGGGCAGCCGAATTTAGTTGCTTCCTGTGTTACCCCCATTCGGGAAGGCATGAAGATCCTCACTTCATCGAAAAAAGTACGGGACTCCCGGAAAGCGAACATCGAACTTCTCCTGTCCAATCATCCTCTTGATTGCCAGCTTTGTGACCGCAATGGAACCTGTGAGCTGCAAAACCTGTCCTATGAGTTTGGCGTCCGAGAGATTCGATTTCCTGGCGAAAAGAAAACCCACGAAATCGATAATAGCAGTCCATCTGTGAAACGGGATCTGGATCGTTGCATCCTGTGTGGGCGTTGCATCCGGACCTGTGCGGAGATTCAGACGGTTTTTGCCATCG
>JAPLGF010000155.1 GCA_026390275.1 Candidatus Atribacteria bacterium | reverse complement strand
TCACGATTCACGATTCACGATTCACGGTCTTTTCCGGGGGAGGGTGCCTTCCAACTCAACGACTCAACATCGTTTTCCGGGTAGGTGGTGTACGTGCAGATTGAATATGTAAAAACATATGATGAGATGAGTCAGAAGGCCGCTCGTAGTGTGGCTCAGCAAATATTACTGAAGCCGGAGTCGGTGCTGGGATTCGCTACCGGATTTACCCCAGAAGGGATGTATGCGCGGCTGGTGGAACTCTATCAAGAAGGTTTGATTGATTTTTCGAAAGTCACGACCTTTAATTTAGATGAATATGTGGGACTTTCTCCGGATCACCTGCAAAGTTATCACTTCTTTATGTGGGATCGTCTGTTCGGTAAACTGAACATTTCGAAGGAAAAAGTTTATCTTCCGGATGGGAACGTGGAGGATGTTCAGAAGTCATGCTTGATTTATGAGGAAGCGATTCAATCAGCAGGAGGGATCGATCTCCAGGTACTGGGTATCGGTCCCAATGGGCATATTGGTTTTAATGAACCAGGGAGCAACTCTTCATGGACCCATCACATCAATGATTCCGGCTTCAATTCTTCAGCTTCATCCGGATGTCACGGTTATTATCGATCAATCCACGACCGGCCTGAAGTAAGAACATCATTTTCCGGGTAGACAGTCATGCCAGGACATAACCCTGGCACCATCAAGAGATGAAAATTGAATAGGGTTATTTTTTGTTTCTTGGTTCATTTCCTTAAACTATTCACGACTCACGACTCACAGTCTTTCCCGGGGGAGGGTGTCTTTTCCAACTCAACAACTCAACATTTTTACACGATTCACAGTCTTTCCCGGGTAGACAGTCATGTCAGGACATAACCCTGGCACCATCAAGAGATGAAAATTGATTTCTTTGCTTTTCCCTGATTGGCTACCGCGTCCATCGCCTTCTTAACGGCTTCCTGATCTCCCAGATAGTAATGTTTGATGGGGGTTAGATCATTGTTGAGTTCATAAACCAGTGGAACGCCGGTGGGGATGTTGAGTGCGATAATATCTTGATCGGAAATATTATCGAGGTATTTTACAAGTGCCCGCAGGCTGTTTCCATGAGCGACAATGAGGACATTTCTCCCGGATTTTACAGTTGGAGCGATGGTCTGATGCCAGTAAGGGAGGAAACGGGCAACGGTGTCTTTCAGACATTCGGTGAGAGGGATATCCTTTTCATCCATATCTTGGTAGCGGGGATCATTACCCGGGTAGCGGGGATCGGATTTTTCCAGTGCCGGCGGTTGAATGTTATAACTTCTTCTCCAAATTCGGACCTGTTCTTCTCCAAATTTGGCCGCCGTTTCGGCTTTGTTCAATCCCTGCAAGGCACCATAGTGCCGCTCGTTGAGCCGCCAGGATTTCTCAACCGGAATCCACATCAGGTCCATTTCATCGAGAACGATCCCTAGGGTTCGAATAGCCCGCTGGAGAACAGAGGTATAAGCGATATCAAACTGATAGCCCTCGGTATGAAGAAGCTGTCCACCACTTGTGGCTTCTTCTCTTCCTTTTTCAGACAAATCCACGTCTGTCCAACCAGTGAAACGATTTTCCTTGTTCCAATCACTTTCTCCATGCCGAATTAAAACCAGCTTTTTCATGCCGGAGACCTCCCTCTTTCTATAAAATATAAGTTATCCATGCTCTTTCCTCGCCAGAAGGAAAACACACCTGAAATACAATTTTTATATTATACTCCATCACCTGTTGAACCAGAAAATACCGTGAATAAATGTGGAATTGGAAAAGACAATATCATCCGTTGTTCTCTCTCCGCATTGTTAAGGATGAGAAGGGTATTTTCACCCTTGATGGTGTCAGGAACGGACATAGTTGTATTTTGGTACCCAGCCTCTGGGACTTTAATACTGTTGATGAATTTGCCGATATATTTACATTGTACGGTATCAAAGAAAGAATTGAATCATAGACTGGATGGGTAAGACATGGATTTAGAAAATCGGCTGCGACGTCTTTTTGATAAAATACAAATTACCGGTTACCGGCTTCCCGAACTGGTCATTCAGGTCAATGGAAAACAGGCCGGAGTCTATTTCTTAAAAGATCAGTTGTCGATACTTGACCAAGAAAGACGGCAGACATTGATTCGGGAAATTGAAGGTGAATTGCAGAGTAAGGTAGAAAAAGAAAATGTGACAAAACTGATTCAGGAACTGGAAAAGGAATATTACTTGACCAGGATGGAAGGGGAACTTCAGAAAGATTCCCAATCGTCTCCCGTTTCTGTATTCTATGTCTGGAAAGGGACATGGAAAGATGAAGCGAAGCATCGTCTATTCCTGGCTTCCCGTATGTGGTACCAAATAGGAATGAAGCTGGACTTTATCAATCTGGACGAAGGAATGAATGAGTAATCTGACTACCATGCCAGTTCCTGGCGCCATCAAGGGATGAAAATTGAATATGGTTATTTTTTGTTTCTTGGTTCATTTCCTTAAGCTGTTCACGACTCACGACTCACGATTCACGGTCTTTCCCGGGGGAGGGTGTCTTTTCCAACTCAACAACTCAACAACTCAACATTTTTACACGATTCACGGTCTTTTCCGGGTAGGGTAGAAATGGAAATACCCCGCTTTTTTATCTCTTTTTCCACGCTCTTTTTTTACTCACTTCAACCTGGTTTGATTATGAGAGATCTTTCCAAATAGGTATAATAATAATTTAAGGGTGAAAATACGTAACCGGTTTTTCGCCCAGGAGGGATCTCAGATGAAGATCATTTTTCACAGTCAACCTCAACTGGTGTCTCCTCGTCTCATTATGGGTTTTTCCGGATGGATGGACGGTGGTTATGTTTCTACTGGGTCCATTATCTACTTACGGAATAAATTTGGAGCTTCTTCTTTTGCAGAAATCGACCCCGAACCATTCTATATCTTGAATGTTCCTGGATCCATGGAGGAAGTGGCACAATTCCGCCCATATATCAAGATTGTCGATGGAGTCATTTCCGAGTTCCAATTTCCGGAGAACATATTCTCAGCCGACCTTAAGAACAATTTGATCCTCTTTTCCGGGAAGGAACCCCATCTGTGCTGGAGAGAGTATGCCGGGTGTCTTTTTTCCATCTGTAAAAAATTTAACGTGCAGGAGATCTTTTTCTTGGGGAGTGTGAGCGGGCTAACCCCCCATACCAGGGAGCCGAGGATATTCTATTCAGTAAATCATGAAAAGTTGAAGGAAAAACTTCATTATGAAGATGTCCATCCCACCGAATATGAAGGATCTTCCAGTTTTGCCACCTCTTTTGCCTTTCTTGCCCGGGAACATGGAATAGATATGATCAATCTGGTTGCGGATGTTCCCATGTATATCCACGCCGCCAATCCCAGCGGAATTCACTCCTTAATAAAGCTTCTTGCCCATTTGCTCAACATCGAATTGGATTTCACGGATTTAATTCATTTGATGGATCAATTCAATCTCAACCTGGATGAAGCACTCCGGAATCAAAAGGAGCTTGCGGAACAAATTAAAAAGCTGGAAGAGAACTACGACAAGGAAATCGTCACCGATGATCAAAATTTCCAGGATTGGTTGAAACGCCATGGGATCAATGAAATGTAAGGACATTTGACAGAAACTGGAACGGTATGATACATTGACAACGATGTCAATTCTCGATCAGCGTGAGGAAGGGGAATGTATCATACACTGAGAGATATTGCTGAAATTGCCAGGGTTTCAGTGAAGACAGTCTCGCGGGTCATCAACGAAGAGACTTCGGTCAGCGTGGCAACGCGGGAAAAAGTAAAAAAGGTCATCAATGAGCTGAGGTACCAGCCCAATTATATTGCGCGGAGTCTCAAACAGAACCGGACCCGAATTATCGGTTATATCGTTCCTGATATTTCCAACCAGTTCTATGGGATGATTGGGAAGGTCATCGAGAAATATTTGCGGAAACATGGTTACAGTCTTCTGATTAGTTCCACCAACAATGCACCCGAACTGGAAGTCCAGACGCTTAATCTGCTCGCTTCACAAAAGGTGGATGGAATCATCTTTGCCACCCTGGGGGAGACGAAAGAATTTGTTAAGGATTATCTCACCAGATTCAAAATCCCGATTGTAGCAATCGATAATAAAGTTACCGGGTTGGATCTGGATGTGGTCCTTCATGATAATATTACCGGGGCGTATCTCCTCACCAGACATCTCATCGAACATGGGCATCAACGGATTGCTTGTATTGGGGGTCCCTTGAACCAGACTTCTGGTGCTCTCCGTTATGAAGGATATCAAAGAGCACTCCGGGAAAAAGGAATTGAGGTCGATATAAATCTAGTTCGTTTTGGTAACTGGCAATTCCGCAGCGGTTTTGAACTAACCTCCGATTTGATTGAACAGCGTTTCTTGTTTACCGCAGTTTTTTCTGCCAATTCTTATATGGCTCTGGGCATTCTCCGGGCCTTAAGAAAACACAATTTGCGAGTTCCTCGTCAAGTCGCTCTGGTTTCGTTTGATGATTTTGATTTTACCGAATTTACCGAAC
>JAPLGF010000238.1 GCA_026390275.1 Candidatus Atribacteria bacterium | reverse complement strand
TAGCGAAAGTCATTATTATCTCCCCTCCTCTCTTTTGTCTTTAAATTTCTCATGAACTTTTGGGGGACAAATAATTTTGGATTGACGCTTGACAAATTGAATGGGAGTAATTAGATTATACATTATTAAAATGATATATATAATAATATAACTTCATCCCTCTTCCCTATTATAATTGATCCGTGAAGAAGGGATGATGATATCGGTTTATAGTTGGAGGTGAATGGGATGTCGGGGATGATCGGTCAATCAATGCATTACAGTTCCCACTTTATAAGTCTGGGTATGTTCAATACGTTTTTTCTTTTTGCCTTTCACTATTAGGTCTTCATCGGTACTGCCGTTCTCCTTCTTTTTTCAAATTTTTTAGGGTTTCTTCGAACGTTTTTTTTGGGTATCTGCTATGGTAAGAAAAATATCTTTCCTAAAACAACGATTCAAAAGATTAACAATAATTTTGTATTAGAGGAGGATTAAAATGAACGATCTGAGCCTGGAAAATGCCGGTTTTGAAACCATCGCGTTGCATGCGGGTCAAACCATAGATGAAACGTTTTCCCGGGGAGTACCTATTCATCGTACCAGCTCCTATGTTTTTAAAAATACGGAGCACGCTGCCAATTTGTTTGGATTAAAAGAATTGGGAAACATTTATACCCGGATTATGAATCCCACCCAGGATGTTTTAGAAAAACGCATTGCCACCCTGGAAGGAGGAGCGGCCGCACTGGCCTTAGCATCCGGGACTTCGGCCATCTACTATTCCATCATCAACTTAGCCAGGGCCGGGGATGAAATCGTCTCCGCAAATAATTTGTACGGGGGGACCTTCACCATGTTCCATGACATTCTTCCCCAGTTCCAGATCACCACCCGTTTCATCGATCCAAACCAGGTGGAACAATATGATCAAGCTGTGAACGAAAAGACCAGGGCCATCTTCATTGAAACCATTGGGAACCCGGCTCTGGATGTGGCTGATGTGGAAGCTATTGCCCGGGTGGCAAAAAAACACCATATTCCACTGGTGGTGGATTCGACTTTCACCACTCCGTATCTCCTCCGTCCTCTGGACTATGGAGCAGATATTGTGATTCATTCTCTGACGAAATGGATCGGGGGTCATGGGACGGCGATTGGAGGAATCGTAGTTGATTCCGGGAAATTCGACTGGACCGATCCCAAGTTTGCTCTCTTCAATGAACCAGACGGAGGATATCATAATCTTCGTTTTGCCCACGACCTGGGTCCCCTCTCTTCTATTGCCTATATCATGAGAATGAGATTGGTTCCATTGAGAAATTTAGGTATCCTATAGCCAAAAATTACCTGAAGAGAGGGTTTGGCGGAATGGTAGTCTTTGGAATCAAAGGCGGAAAAGAGGCCGGGCAAAAATTCATCGAGAGCCTGAAACTCTTCTCCCATCTCGCAAACGTGGGGGATGCTAAAAGTTTGGCAATTCACCCCTCTACCACCACGCACTCCCAATTGAGCAACGAAGATCAAATCGCTGGTGGAATTACTCCTGATCTCGTTCGTCTCTCTATTGGAATTGAAAACATCCAGGATATTCTGGGTGATCTGTTTCAAGCCTTAGCACAGACATAAGAAACTGGAGTGGGGAGTGAAAAATCTCCCACTCCTCTTCACAATTCGCCATTTATTGTATTTTCGGGACTGACCGGGAAAATTTTTATAATAAATTAAATTATTTTGACAATATATTTTCTTGAAAAATACCGGAACAGGAGATGACCCCATGCCGATTAAAATACCTAACAATTTACCGGCAAAACAGATTTTACAGGACGAAAATATTTTTGTGATGGATAAACACCGGGCTTTTCATCAGGATATCAGGCCGTTGCGAATTGCCATTCTCAACATCATGCCCACCAAGATTGTTACCGAAACCCAGATTCTCCGCTTATTGGGAAATTCCCCATTACAGGTGGAAATCGTTCTTTTCCACCCCCAGTCGCACACCTCGAAAAACACTCCCGAGGAACACCTCACCACTTTTTACCGCCACTTCGATGAGATCAAGGATCAAACCTTTGATGGACTCATCGTCACTGGTGCACCGGTGGAAAACCTGGAATTTCATGAAGTCGATTATTGGAAGGAGTTGGAGGATATTTTTGAATGGAACCTGGAGAATGTCTACTCCACCTTCTATGTCTGCTGGGGAGCCCAGGCGGCGCTTAACTATTACTACAATATCCCCAAGTACCCTCTTCCGGCCAAGATGTTCGGTGTTTTTCCTCACACCATCAACCGCAAGAACGTAAAGCTCCTGCGGGGTTTCGATGATGTTTTCTATGCCCCCCATTCCCGCCACACCGAAGTTAGGAAAGCAGATATCGAGCGAGTAGAAAAGTTGGAGATCCTCGCGGAATCCAGAGAAGCCGGAGTCTACATCGTCACTTCCCGTGATGGTCGTCATATCTTTGTTACTGGCCATTCCGAATACGATCCCCTCACCCTGCAGGCCGAATATGAACGCGACGTCAAAAAGGGCCTTCCTATTACCATCCCCAAGAACTACTACCCGGACGACGACCCCTCCCGCCCCCCCATCGTACGCTGGAGAGGACACGCTAACTTGCTGTATTCCAACTGGCTCAACTACTATGTGTATCAGGAAACCCCATACGAGCTTGACGAAATCCGCAAATGCCGGGAGAGGGAGGGGTGAGAGAGGCAGGGAGGGTCTTTTTAACGGATCAAGGCGGTGATGGGAGCGGCTCCGATCACCCGGTCACCTTCATAAAAAACCCCCACCTGTCCCGGGGAGACAAAGCGCTGAGGATGAGGGAAATGGACGACCACAGTATTACTCTGGAATTCGACGTAACAGGGTTTTTCATCGTGGCTGTACCTGGTTTTGACTGATGACTCCGGGGGGAGATGTTCCACAAAAAGATTCACTCCCGTGGCGGTAAATCCTTTCACATCCAGCTCCTCCTGCTCACCGATAACCACCTCGTTTTTTTCGGGATGAATATCGATGATATACTGCCTCTTCCCGAAACCGATCCCCATTCCCTTTCGTTGTCCCACCGTGAAGTGATACACTCCCTCATGCCTCCCTACTGGTTTTCCGGCGCCATCCACGATCAGACCGGAGACCTGAGCTGATGTCCTTTGTTCGATCAATTCCCGGTAACTCTTCCCTCTGACGAAACAGATTTCCTGGCTGGCTGGCTTCTCGGCATTGTGGAGTTCCACCTGATGGGCGATTTGTCTTACCTCTTCCTTGGTGTATTCCGAAAGAGGAAATAAGAGAAAAGGAAGCGTATCCTGGCGAATCATCCCCAAGAAATAGGTTTGATCCTTTCTTTTATCTGCTGGCTTCGCCAAAAACAATCTTCCTCCAGTACTAACTAAACGGGCATAATGACCCGTGGCGAGGAAGTCAAAACCCAGTGTTCGGGCTCGTTCCAGTAACTGTCCAAATTTAATCAAACGATTGCAGAGGGCACAGGGATTGGGAGTGTACCCATGGAGATATCCTTCGATGAAAGGCTGCATCACCATCGTCTCCAGTTCCCGGGAGAAATCCAGTACGTAATGGGGAATCCCAATCTGCGATGCCACCCTCCGGGCATCCTCAATCGCCTCCGGTCCACAACACCGACTCTCGCCCTCTTCCCCGGTCATCCCCAGGCACATGGTGACCCCCACCACGTCATACCCCTGTTTTTTCAACAAATAAGCCCCAACCGATGAGTCCACTCCCCCGCTCATTGCCACCATAACCCTTTTTTCCATGAAAAAGACCTGCCATATAAAAAAGATGATGTGAGTGCTCATTATAATCCAACCGGAAGGAATGGGGAAATGTTTCAAAATGTTGAATTGGTGAGTTGTTGAGATGTTGAGTTGGAAAAAACGGTTAAAAAATATTGAATCATTACAATGATTCTGACATCATTAAGAAAAAACCAAATCGCCAGGGAAAATAAATTCTAAAATCAATAAAATACATAAAATTCTCATAAAAAGCAATTTCGAATTAAAAAATGATATAATTAAAGAGAACAAGATTGTCCC
This sequence comes from Candidatus Atribacteria bacterium, assembly GCA_026390275.1. GTDB lineage: Bacteria > Atribacterota > Atribacteria > Atribacterales > Atribacteraceae > JAPLGF01. The sequence goes on along the minus strand of JAPLGF010000238.1, from coordinate 767 downwards.
CTTAGGAGGGTTTTTTATGCTGGTGGAATTTCGGGTTCGAAACTTCTTATCTTTCTCACAAGAGGTCGTTTTAAGTACCGTTGCTTCCGCCCTTTCAGAACTAAAAGAGACGAATGTGTTCACCCAAAAAGGAGGAGGCACTTTTAACCTCTTAAAAAGTCTTGCCATTTATGGAGCCAACGCCAGTGGAAAAAGTAATTTTCTGGAGGCGTTTCGCTTCATGCAATTTATGGTTCTTAATTCTTCAAAAGAGACTCAAGTGGGGGAAAACATTCCAGTTCACCCTTTTGTTCTCAGTACTGAAACGCAAGATAAACCATCTGAATTTGAGGTCACATTCCTTTTTAATGGAGCACGATACCGCTATGGTTTCTCTGCTGATCTCAAACACATCAACAGGGAGTGGTTGTATCGGGCCACGAGTTCACGTGAAGCCCTGCTTTTTGAACGTGATAACCAAAAAATTGAAGTTGGAACTTTATTTAGAAAAGAAGCGAAAGATTGTATTAAAAAAACCCGTACCAACGCCCTCTTTCTTTCAGTCGTGGCAAATTTCGCCGGTGAAATTGCCGGTAATATTACCAACTGGTTTCAAAGAACAAAGTATATTTCAGTTGAAAATAAAAGTGGCTATTCACCAGTGATTTTTAAGATGCTTGATGAAAAAGTTGGTTTCAAAGAACAAATTATTCAATATTTAAAACTCGCTGATGAAGGAATTGATACAATTGATGTGGAGACAAAAACCTTCGAAGATTTGCCCCGGG
>JAPLGF010000228.1 GCA_026390275.1 Candidatus Atribacteria bacterium | reverse complement strand
GATAATTGAGTACCTGCCAGGCTTTTTTTTCTTCCTCAATCGTTTTCCTGATACCAGTAAGGATTACTTCGTCCCGGTTCTTTTCTTTTGTCCAGGTTTCTCTGTCCCGGACGAGCATCAGGAGGGTGCTCACCTCGGGGCGAACGATGGTGTCGAGCTGGTAATGGTAATCCTCCAGGGTTTTCAATTTGTCCCGGAGGGTTTTTTCATTTTCTACTGTTTTTTGGAGGTGACGGGAATTTTCGTTCAGGGCGAGGAAGAGAGCGTCTTTTTTTTCTCGGGTCCTTTGATTCCGGGTTTGTAAGGTGGTTAACTTTTCCAGGACGGTCTCCCAGGGTTGCCAGTACGTGGCTTTCACGAAAAGAGCATTTTGAATGTCCCGATCAATTTCTGCCTGTTTTTTCGCTCTTTCAATCTCCGGTAAAAGGTTTTTTATTTTTATTCCCGTCGATAAAAGTTCTGTCCGGGAATGATGCAGGGTTTCCAGTCCTTTCAAGAGAGAAGTGGTTTCTTTTTCGACTCGGGAGCATTCCGCGATTTTTTTATCCAGGGACTCTTTTTGGCCCATTGCCGTGCTGAGTTTCTCTTCCAAAGACGCATCGGTGAGTACTCTTCGTTGCTCATCCAACTGGTGGAGCCTGCCTTCCAGCACATCCAGGCGGCTCTTCGACTGTTCCCGGATGGTATCCAGGATGCCGAGACCGAACAGGTTACTCAGCACCGCAAAGCGACCGGAAGGAGTCGATTCCACGAAGGAAAGGGTTTCACCCTGGGGAAGGAACACCGAGGCTTCGTATGTCTCGGCATCGAGACCGAGGAGATGCTCGATTTTTTGATTCACCCCCCGGTCTCCGGAACAGATGGTTGTCCACCGTTCACCCGTCCTTTCTTCCAGGGAAGCGGTACTTCCTCTTTTGAGGGAGTATTCCCGGGTCACCCGGTAGGAATGGCTGGCAAGGGTGAACTCCAGCTCGGTACGGAGAGAACTCTCCGGATATCCGCGATGGATGAGGCTTCCTTTTCCCCCTGCCCGGACGCTCTTTCCATAGAGAGCGAAGAACAGGGCTTCGAGGATGGATGATTTTCCGGATCCATTGGGACCGACAATCACAAAAAGGTCATTTTCAAAAACCAGATCGAGCGATTCGATCCCCAGGAACTTGCTGACGAGTAATCTATTCGGCTTCATTCCCTTGTCCGGTCGTTAATGCCCGATGATAGTATTCATGAAAAAGACTGACCACTTCCGGAGAGAGCTGGTTTTCCTGGCAGAAGGAGGTGAAGAGGACCGGAATGGTTTCACTGGTCACTTCTGGATAAATTTCTTCCCCCTGGGATTTTCCTCTCTCCCTGACAATTTCCACGGCCACCACTTGCCAGTTGACCCCCGAGAGCTCTTTGATTTCGGAAAAAAACTCGGGATTGGTGACTTTCCCATGGACATTGACCCGGATGAAATTACGGGGACGATCGGCTCTTTGGGAGATCTCTTCCCGGAGAAGGGAAATCGAGGTGGATTCGCTCACCTCCATCGTGATGAGATTACTCTTTTCAAAGAAACAGGGATGGACGGAAGCCATTCTCCCCTCTTCCAGGGTCACCAGCAGGAAACCAGCATCCTGCTTCTCCCGGAGAAAAGAATCCAGGACGAGCGATGAGGGATAGTAGAGGGGGAAAGGACATTTGGTGTAAGGAATGAGGGCATGGAGGTGTCCGAAGGCAGCGTAGTCGATCCCCGGCGGAATATCGGCCGGCTTGAGGAAAATTTCCCGGGTTTCATTTGCCTCCGCGTAATGCCGGGCCAGGTCCTCCACCGACAGGTGAGCAACCAGAATATTCCAGCAATCCGGGTTCAGCTCTCTTTCCCAGTCTCTCATGACTCCCCGAAGCCTTTCCTGTCCCGCGTCCTGAATGGATTCACCACCCAGGGAACCGAGAAACCGGGCGAGACTGAGATACGGTAAGGGGAAAATCCGGATCGGCAGATCGTTCAAACGAAAGGGAGTAAAATCCCGAACAACAGAAATACCTTTTGGGAGGGCGCCTTTGAGGGCGTCCATGGCATACCAGTCATGGTTACCGATCACCCAGATGAAGGGGGCAATCTCTTTCATTCGGAGCATGGTGTCCATGGCTAACCGGATGGCATCCCGGGAGGGTTGGTGGTAATGGTGAAAGAGGTCGCCGGCGTGGATGATCGCATCCACCTTTTCCCGGCGAGCGGTGTCAATCATCGATTCTAAGCACTCCTCCTGCTCTTTCAGTCGTTCCACTCCGGAGAGCGAAGTCCAAGAAACCAGGCCTAAATGCCAATCCGCCGTATGAAGTATGGTTATCTTCCGCTTCACCATCGTCCATCCCCTTTCCATGGTATTCTAACATGGACACAGTGGGGACGGTGAATGGTTTATAAATGTACAGTTGTTGAGATGTGAATTGTTGATTTATTTTCCTTTCCTGATGGTGCCAGGAACTGGCATAATTGTCTATTCACAGTTTACAATATACTCAAGAGTGAGGAATACCTCAGGGGGTAAGAACAATATCGGCGATGAAGTCTTTTCCGATCTCCCAATTCCACATTTTTAAGAATACTATCTGGAGGTGAGAAGATGTCTTCTCCGGTTTTTTTTGTGAGTTTACGGGCGGAAAATGAATACACATCGGTATTGGAAAAGGTCAGAAGAATGACCCGAAAGCTTTTGGAAAATCGCTTGGAAGCGAATGATTTGGTGGCCATAAAAATGCATTTTGGAGAACGCGGAAACCATGCTTTCATTCAGCCGGTTTTTCTCCGGTATATCGTGGAAGCCGTAAAGGAAATGGGAGGGAAGCCGTTTTTGACGGATACGAATACTCTCTATACCGGTTTTCGTTACAATGCGGTGGACCACCTGGAAACCGCCACTTTTCATGGGTTCAGTTATTCCTCCGTGCCGGCTCCCATTATTATTGGCGATGGATTGCGGGGGAGCGATTACCGGGACGTGGAAGTCAACCTGAAACATTTTCAGAAAGTCAAGATCGCCTCAGCGTTGGAGGAGGCGGATTTTCTTCTGGTTATCACTCATGTGAAGGGTCACATCGAAGCCGGGCTGGGAGGTTCTATTAAAAATGTTGGAATGGGAGGTGCTGCTCGCTCGGGAAAGCAGATGCAACATGGTGAGACTTTTCTACCGCAGCCGGACCCGGAGAAATGTATTGGTTGCCGGCGTTGTATCATTCATTGTCCTGTCCAGGCGCTCTACCTGGCTAATCGAAAAGCCCAGGTGAAAAAAGAACTCTGTATGGGATGTGCCGAATGTGTGGTGTACTGCCCGACGGGGGCTATCGATATTTCCTGGTCGTCATCGGCCGCGGTTCTCCAGGAGCGGATGGCGGAGTACGCCTGGGGTGCGGTTCAACCCAAAGGGAAAAAAGTGGCGTTCGTCAATTTTCTCACCCAAATCAGTCCGGATTGCGACTGTTGTGACTGGCATGACGCCAGCGTGGTTCCCGATATCGGAATCTTGGGGAGTCATGATATCGTGGCCATCGACTTAGCGTCCGCCGATCTCATCAATCGGGCCATGGGGCTCAAAGACTCGCAGCTGCGGAATGCTTTTGATGCGGGGGAAGATAAATTCCGGGACATCCATCCCCGGGCCAACTGGCGGGTGCAGATCGACTACGCCCACCAGATTGGATTGGGGAATACGGATTATGCGATCGAGGAATGCAAATAAAAAAGCGCTCACGATTCACGGCTTTTTCTGCTGTCTCAGAAAGGCAATGGCCTCCTGACAAGCGGAGACGACTGCGGAGGAGGAAGTGGTCGCTCCGCTCACGGCTTGAACATCCTGGTCGAGGATGAAGGTATCGTTGATGGATTTGTTCAAAAATTGAATCAGGAAAGATGGCCTGGTGATCATGTCGCCCAAGCTGGGAGTTTCCTTTTGCTCCAGGATTTGGATTCCCGTAAGGGCATTTTTGGAGGCGGAGATCCCGATGAGAGTGACCACCGGACCGCGATACCCCTGACTCTTGACCTTAAAGATATACCCGGTTACGTTCCCATTGGAAAGAGCCCGGAAAATTTCCTGAATCACAACCTCTTTTTGAGGATCGGCGGACGGAGGCGTTATCCGATCAAAGGTGGTGATGCCAGGAAACACCTTTTGGAACGCTTTGACGGTTTTTTGATCGATGGGGATATCTACTGGTACAGGGGTTCCGGTTCCACCGCCGGTACTATTTTGGGCATAGTAGGGAACGTTTCTAACCGTTGCCTTCACTCCGGATAGATTCTTCCACCGGTCAGGGATACTGTTCCCAAAAACCATGATACACACGATGACCAAAATCAGCATCGGGGTCTTTTTCATCTTCTTTTCCTCCCTCAGGGGTGATCTATACCGAGATAACCGCCACCGGTCATTTTTATTCTCCTGGGGAGCTTTCTGAGTAGATGGCCATGGCGGGACCGGTAAAGCTGGTCCTCTGTGGTGCCAGAGAGGGACAGAGCTCGTCAAACAAGTCGCAGATATGAGCATAGGTGGGGATCACTCCCCGGACGGTTGCCACCCGCATGGGTTCCACTTTTTTGATTACCACTTCATAGCTGGTCGTGGTTTCCTCCTGTTCTAATTGTCGCAGGCGGGTTTCCACCCGCTCCAGTTTCGCTTGTTCCTCCTCTAGATGCTGGTGTAATTCCACCTGTTTCCGGCGTAGAATACCCTTCATTTGTTCCAGTGGGAGTCCTT
>JAPLGF010000165.1 GCA_026390275.1 Candidatus Atribacteria bacterium | reverse complement strand
TGGAAAAAAGCCTTGAGCGAAGATCCTTCCCATGTTTTTCCTGGAAAAGGTCATTTGAAACCGGAAGATGAAGAGATACGGCGCATCAAACGAGAGAATGAAATCCTCCGTGAAGAACGAGATATTCTAAAAAAAGCACTGGCCATCTTTTGGACACCCAGATGAAGTTTCAGTTTATTGAGAACCACCGCTCCTCATTTCCGGGGGAGAGGATGTGCTTGTGGAAAAAATCGCATTGCTCGTCTCATGAGAGAAAATGGAATTCGTGCCAAAACCCAACGCCGGTATAAAGTCACCACCAATTCCCAACCCTCCTATCCGGTGGTGGGTAATCTTTTAAATCAAGAATTTATCGCTCAAAGACCAAACCAGATCTGGGTTTCTGATATCACTTATATTCCTACTCCGGAAGGATGGCTCTATTTAGCCACCATCCTTGATCTTTTTTCCCGGAAAGTAGTAGGATGGTCAACCAGTAGTAGCCTTTCCCAAGAACTGGCGATCAAAGCCCTGCAAAGAGCGGTTCAGGCTCGAAAACCCCGTTCCGGACTCCTTCATCATTCTGATCGGGGAATTCAGTATGCCAGCTTAGATTATCATGTGATTCTGAATGATCATGGTTCCTGTGCCAGTATCGGTGGAAAGGAGAATGGTTACGATAGCCTCTCTTGAGTCCTTTTTTAAGACCTTGAAAACTGAATTGGTGTATCATGAAAAATACGTCACCCGTCAGGAGGTGAGAAGCAGTCTTTTTGAATTTGATGGTTGGAATTGAAACAAAGCATACTACTGGTTGACCACCAGCATTTTTCCCATTGATTGCAGCCTACCTATAAGGAATTGAAACTTGTCTTCAGGAAACCCGAAGTAGGCAAAGTTATCGGTGCCTGGCACTAAGTTATTAAGTTAAAATTTTAGGTAACATAACCTTACAAAACTTGAACGCCTAAAAGGATTGAAAAAGCTAATCCCTCTAAAATCGTTGCAAGAATTAGAGCCGTTGGAGCCTATACATAAGAACCTTTGGGCAAGGCTTCCATTAGAAATATTTTTCTCTATGGGGAAAAAATGATACCTCTAACAAATTCCGCCATTCGGACGGTTCCCGCTACTACGCTCCATTGCCGCCGGTGAGCTTAGTCATTGGGCGTCACAGATACCGACAACAGCATTCCTTCACGAAGAAGAGATGAACGCAACCCTGATGACAGAGTGGAAGAATTTACCGGTGCCTGGCGCTCAGTTATTATACCGCTCTAACATAGTCTTGATGGTGAATCAAGAGACCATGTTTAATGACAAAAGAGGCAAAACTACCCGGTTCTTCATGAGTTAGAGCTTCAGCTGGAAAAAAATGAATATCTAAGGTATCATCGATTTCTTTTTGAACTAAGATAATCAATTTGACTATTTGAGAAAGACTGAAAGTATTATAGCCTTCAATAAAAATACCAATATCGATATCACTTTGCTTATCGGCACTCCCGGTGATGTGGGATCCATATAAGTAAGCAGCCTTGATGATTAATCGAGATGATAATAAGTCTACCGCTTTTTGAGCAAGTTGATGGACTAAATCATGGTTTGGAGCCAATTAAAAAACTCCTCAGTTCGAATGAGTAGATTGAAAGAATCACTTTTATTGAACTCTTTTAATTGATCACCTTTTTCGTTGGGGTACCGAGTTAGGGTGTAATAGGCAGAAAGCTCGCGTAAAAAATTTGCCTGTTGGTCGGTAACGGTTATTCCTGCCTTTTCAATTAAACGCATAAGCTGGTGAAATTCTTGCCATCTGACTTCATGGTTTTGAGCTTTTGTTTCCATTTTAAATGGAACCGAGCGATTGGTCAATAAATCAGTGTGATTATTGTGATTATTCTGTGATATTGTCGGGGCGAACGGCAATCATGTAGGGGCGAATGGCATTCGCCCGGAAATAATATGGAACGAATACGGCATTATTGTCCGGGATGAATGGTTAAAATCCGCCGCAATCCGTTTGGAAATTGAATTGGATGAATTTGTGGTAATGCCCAACCATTTTCATGGTATTGTGATGATCCACGGTAGGGGCGACCGGCCGGT
>JAPLGF010000225.1 GCA_026390275.1 Candidatus Atribacteria bacterium | reverse complement strand
GCCCTCCGGAGCGCACTCTCCACCATGGAAAGAGGTCGATGGTCGGCCTGGGAATCATCAAAAAAATCGACGCCAGCAGAACGCGCCAGCACCGCCAGTTGTTCCTTCGCTGCCGGGCGGCGAGTATCAGTCGAGATCGCCAGCGAAAAGAGCCCCTGCTTTTTCAGTCGGACAGCTAATTTACCCAGGGTAGTGGTTTTCCCGGAACCCTGCAAACCTACCAGCAAAATGAGAGCTGGCGGGGCTCCTCCGGTATCCAACGGACTGGTTTCTCCTCCCAGGGTCTTACGAATTTCATCCCACAAAATCTTGATGACGATTTCTCCCGGGGTAACACTGTCCAGAACTTCTTTTCCGACCGCCCGTTCTTTAACCCGGTTGATCAGATCCTTCACCACCCGGTAATGAACATCCGATTCCAGGAGAATCATCCGCAGGTCCTTGAGAACAGCTTCCACATCCTGCTCGGACAGTTTCCCTTTGCTTTTCAGTTTTTTAAAAATCCCGGAGAACTTATCAACCAGTTGTTCAAACATAAAATGGTTTCCTCATAACCACCCCATCACGAATTCCTTTTTTCGAAAAGTCAAGTAAGATAATAATGGTCACTTCTCCGGCTGTCAAGAAAACTCTTCACCGTAGACCACTGCTTGCACAAATTGTTCGTTATCGAACAACATCACATCTTCGATTTTCTCTCCGATCCCGATATATTTCAGGGGGAATCCCAGTTCCTGGCGAATTCGGAAGACGATCCCACCCTTGGCCTGACTATCCCATTTGGTGAGAATAACACCGGTTATTGGAACGGCTTTCCCCATCGATTCCGCCTGGATAAAAGCATTCTGTCCCGCCATGGCATCGATCACCAGGATATTTTCCACGTTCTCGGCGGGTACCAGCCGCATGATGATTTTCCCCACTTTTTCCAGTTCGGCCAAAAGGTTCTTATTCACATGGGACCGACCGGCGGTATCCACGATGGCGACGGTACTTCCCCTTTTATGGGCGGCATCGATTCCATCAAACACCACTGCCCCCGGATCCGCCCCGGGAGAACCTTTTACCAGATGACACTTCGCCCTTTGCGCCCAGATTTCCAGTTGATCCATGGCTGCCGCCCGGAAGGTATCGGCGGCGACCAGAGATACTTTCTCCCCATTCTGGGCTAACATATAGGCAAGCTTCCCGGCTACCGTGGTCTTTCCCACTCCGTTGATTCCTACCAACAGGATGACACACATTTCTCCCGGAAGGAAAGAAGGAAAGAGCCGCGGCTCATTTCCCGCTAAGACCGATTCGAGCTTCGTATACAACCATTCTTTCCAGTCCCCTTCTCCCCGAGACGATTGTTTAAAACTACGGAAACCTTCCACCAGATCCATGGCCAGTTGGGGACCCATATCCGCCTGAATCAGCATCTCCTCCAATCCTTCCCAGTCTTCTTCTTTCGGTTTTTCCGATGACCAGATGAGGGAAAACTGTTCTTTCACCCCGGTCGTTATCTTTTCGAATCCCTTGATCCATTTTTTAAAAAATCCACCTTTTTCGGCCATGACTTAACCTCCGGCACTGAACTATCGTGA
>JAPLGF010000075.1 GCA_026390275.1 Candidatus Atribacteria bacterium | reverse complement strand
ATAATTCCGGTTCACCGGGACCTGCACCGATAAGATACACTTTCCCTTTCACGTTTTTCCCCCAAGTTCCAGGGCAAGTTTCATACCAATGTCTTCTGCCTGGGATGCCTCACCGGATAATTTGCCTTTTTTTATTTTCCCATTTCGCTCTACCAGGCCGATCAGAAACATGGTTCCACCTTTGACTTCCGCATACGCACCAATGGGCACCCGGCAACTTCCTCCGAGGGTCTTCATAAAAGCTCTTTCAGCCCTTACGGCAATTTCTGTATCTAGGTGATTTATACAACGGGGAACAAAATTGAATTCTCCACCAATGCACGCCTCTACTGCCAAAACGCCTTGTCCGATAGCAGGTACCATGATATCCGTGGTAAAATATTCCGTGATGACATGACCCATGCCTAGTCGGTGTATTCCTGCCGCGGCTAACACAATACCATCAAGACGATGCTCTTTCATCTTTGCGATCCTGGTCGAAACGTTCCCCCGAAGAGGCACCACGTCAATGCCAGGATTGATTTCCTTCAGCTGTATGGCCCTTCTTGCGCTGGATGTACCGATGCGAGCACCATCCTCGAGTTCATCAAATTTTTTTCCATCAACAGAAATAAATACATCTCTTGGATCTTCTCTCACGGTCATAGCTACTATACAGAGACCTTTTGGCAACTCATAAGGAACATCTTTCATACTATGCACTGCCAGGTGAATGACACCAGAAAACAAGGCCTCCTCTATCTCCTTCACAAAAAGTTCCTTCCCACCAACATCGCTGAGGGTAGTGTCAATGCTCGTGTCTCCCTGAGTTTTTATGCCGATTATTTCCATTTCCCAATCGAGGAAAAAACTTTTCAATTCCCTGATGACAATACCCGTCTGGATAAGCGCCAGCTGACTTTCCCTCGTTCCAAAGCGTATCAGTTTACCCGTTTCTGCCAACCTCCTAAAGCACCATTCTACTTTTCCTGGAAAACCTTCAATACCTGGGGAGTAAGCTCACCTGCTTCGGCCAAGACTTTCAATCTAAGAAGATAACGTCGTACTATCTTGGTTCCAACTCTTTCCAGGGCTTGCTTAATATTTTCCTTTTTATCTTCCTCTATATCCGGGAGTTCATTGACTACCCTTTCATATTCTAAAAGACTGGTTTCTCGAGCAAAGCCGTTGAGGTACTTTATGAGGGGAACAATAACTATGGAGTTATACCATTTGATGTATCTTTTAACTGCTTTCTCTATCATACTTTCGATTTCTCCAATGAGATTTTCCCTTAATTTTTGGTTATTTTTGGCGGTTTCCTTGAGATCATCGATGGTATACAGGTTAACCCCTTCTCTTGTTCCTATTCGGGGATCAATATCCCGAGGTACGGCAATATCTACCAGGCATATTTTTCTACCATGGTAACTGGTCCCGAATCTCGCGTCATCCAAAGTGTAGTGTGGTGCACTGGTAGCACTGATGACAATATCGCTTTGGGCAATCTGCTGGTATTTCTGTTCACAGGGTATGATCACAACTTCCGGTATCTCCCGTTTTAATTCTTCTGCTTTCGAAAGATTATGGTTTGAGATGCAAACATTTTGAAGGCCTCTTTCCAAAAGGTGTTTGATGGCATGACGACCCATTTCACCGGTACCGATTACATAAGCCTTCCTGTTACTCAGATCTCCAAACACCTTTTCAATAAATTTGACTGCAATATAGCTTATGGAAAGCGGATAGTCGGTGATGCTGGTCTGGGCCCTTGCTTTTTTCCCACAGGTTACTGCATATCCAAAAAGCTGGTTTAAAATCATACCAGTGGCATCAGCATCCCGGGCTATGTCCCAGGCATCTCTTACCTGCCCCAGTATTTGTCCTTCACCCAGCACCATGGACTCCAGGCCGCAAGCCACCCGGAAGAGGTGTTCGACAACCGCGCATCCTCTCAAACTCAAAAGATATAAAGACAACGGAGGGAAATCTATCTTAAAGAAACGACCAAAGAATTCATTAATAACAGTCTGGCTACAATCGGAAGAAACAAAATAGATTTCACTTCTGTGACAGGTGGAGAGTACCACCACTTCCGATATCACCTTTATTCTTTTTAATTCTTTCAGAGCATCTCCTACCTTATTTCCAAACGTCACTTTTTCAATCACTTCCAGGGGTGCTCTCCTATCAAATCCAACCATATATAGAGTCTCAAGTTTCATCCTAATTTTCTGCCTCCTCTCCCAGTAGGAGAACCCTTTGTATCAATGGATGCTAAGAAATCTCTTTTAATAACTCTGCCGTTTTATGAACCAGCAGCGGGTAATTCAGGCGGAACCTTTCCACAAGAATAACTGGAATATGTAATTTTGCAGCCGCTTTCATTTTTTCATAGACCCCACCCTCGGGGCCACTGTCCTTTGTAACCACCACATTCGCCTGGTAGTGTTTAAACATGTAGTAATTCAGTCCAACACTAAAAGGCCCTTCCATGGCGATAACGTCCCGGGGTAAAAAACCCAGTTCCTGGCATTTTTTTAAAGCTTCACTGGTTGGAAGAACACGGGCAATAACCTTTCTTCCCTGGTTCTTGAGGATGGCGAAGCGGTCAAGGTTCCTGCTCCCAATGGTCAGGAAAACTGAATGATAACTTCCTGCCTTTTCCACTGCTTCGTCGAAATCCTTTACTTGTATCAATCCGGTATAAAGATGGTTTCCAGTTTCTTTCCGCTCATACCGTATGTATTTTATTTTTTCACTCTGACATACATCGATAGCATTTTGGCTGATTTCCCGGGCAAAGGGATGGGTCGCATCAATCACAAATTGTATGTCTTTCTCTTTAAGGAGTCTCTGGAGAGAATCATGGTCCAACTCTCCAGCCCTGACCTTTACATTCCCACTAAAGAAACTGTTTCCATAATCTGATACCGTACTCGCCAAAACGGAAAAACCCATTCCTGCAAGACTCTCCGCTAAACTTCTCCCATCTTTGGTTCCTGCCAAAACCAGGATCATAGAACATATCCTCTCGGGGTAACCATTTTGCCATCATCGACAAAAGTACATTCGTTCCCAATAATAAGAGTAGACGACATGTTTACGTCGTGCCGTAAAACATCGCTGAGTTCTGTGATTACTATTATTTCTCCCTTTCTCGTTGCATTTTTGACAATCCCTACCGGTGTATGGGGACCCCTATATCGGAGAAGGATTTCCACCGCCCGGGCAAGATTGTTCTCTCTTTCCTGGCTCTTGGGATTATAGAAGGCAATCACAAAATCTGCCCTGGCAGCCATTTCCACCCTTTTTTCTATGGTTCCCCAGGATGTAAGATGATCTGAAAGGCTGATCACGGCAAAATCATGCATCAGTGGTGCCCCCAGGAGGGATGCTACCGAATTAACGGCACTCACCCCCGGTATCACTTCTACCTCTATGTCCTGTCCACCCTTTTTTTTTCAGTTCAAATAAAAGCCCGGCAACACCGTATATTCCAGGGTCTCCGCTGCTCACTACACACACTTTTTGACCTTGTACAGCCAAATCTAATGCCTTTTTACCCCTCTCTATTTCTTTTCGCATACCCGACTGGATGAGTACCTTTCCAGCAACCAGGTGTTTTATCAGATTTAGATAAATGCGGTACCCGATAACCACATCACATGCTTTTAAGGCATCCAGAGCTCTGGCTGTTATATCGCTTTCATTTCCGGGTCCTATACCTACCGCCTTTATCCAGCCCACAGGGTCCTCCGATACACTGCCAGTGTTATTCCCCTCTCTTTGTAATACCCCAACTCTTCACCACAAGAACTGGCAAGGTATGCGGAAGGTCTTGCTACGGAACCCACACCCACCTCACTTTTTACGAAGGAAGACACCGGAAACCGATCTTCTACCTCGATTAACTGTACTGTACTGTAAATAATGAGTGGCAATTCATAAAACCGGGTGAACTTTTCAATACATTCTTCCTGTTGCTTTCTATCAATAGTAGCAACACTCCCGATACTACTTTCACTTAAATCAAGATTTTTCAAAACTTGATTCACCAATGCAAAAAAATCTTCCACTCCTGCCCCTTTTTTTGTCCCCACACCCAGAACAATACTCCGGGGCCTTAAAATGATGCAGGGAATGTCTGGTAGATCGATGTTTGAATCAGTTATATAGACAAGTGCTGCGGTATCAGGGGAAATTCGATTCGAAAAAGAATCGGGGTCATCAAAGTTGATTTCGTTGCAAAAAAAAGCCGAAGTACTTTTGTACTTTTCCCTTATCTCCTCGATCTTTCGCGCTGGAAAAGCAGAGTCCATCAGGAAACCAACTTTTTCGCCATTAACGATACTGGAAGTCACTTTCTTTAAATCAGCAAATTTTTCCATAAATAATCCCATCTTCTTAGCTGTTACCTCGATCCCTTCACAACCGATACCATCGCTGGCGGTAGTCACTACCGGTACGGCTCTCAGAAGTTCAGCCACCCTGGCGGCCAGCTCGTTTGCTCCTCCCAGGTGACCCGACAGAAGACTTACGGCAAACTTTCCCTGTTCATCCAGCACAACTACCGCCGGATCGGTCGTCTTTTTCCTCAGTACACCTGCGATTGACCTTACCGCGATACCCACGGCCGACAGAAAAATAAGACCGTCGTACCTATTAAATATGGTGTGGATAAACTCAATGAAATGACCTTCCAATGGATAAATTCTGGATTTCTCCAGGGGTCTTTCTCTATTTATTTCCTGCCAAAATCTTTCCTGGATATAAAGGTCTCCTCCCAGCATTTCTCTTAATTTCTCTCCTAATCGGGAACCATTTCTGGTAATGGCGATCACGGCTATTTTCATCATCCCTCTTCCCGGTAGTATGGCATTCTTTTTTTTTCCCCGCGTTCTGTTTTTGCCGTGTGTCCTGGTTTTCCTTTAATCTCAGACCCATCCTTTTTTTCTATACCACCTCGAAAACCATGACTGAAGTCAGGATGATACAATCTGGAAAACTCAAATTTTCCATCCAGAAAATTTCCCACTAGAACGAGGGCAGTCCGGTCTATTGCTTGTCCCTTCGTTTTTTCCGCGATGTTCCTGAGGGTTCCAATCACGACTCTTTGCTCTGGCCAGGTTGCTTTATATACTACCGCTGCCGGCATATCCGGTCCGTAGCTCTTTGCCAGATCGGTTGCTATCTTTTCTATCCTGTCAACACTTAAAAATATTGCCATGGTAGCCCCGCGTTCTGCCAGGAACTCCAGATTTTCCTCCGCCGGGATGGGGGTCCTCCCCCCTACTCTGGTAATAATGATGGTTTGACTCACTCCGGGTACCGTAAGTTCTTTTTTGAGTACCGCTGCTGCTGCCGCAAGAGAACTAACCCCCGGGATGACTTCGTAGGGTAACCCAATTTCATCCAGCTTCTCCATCTGCTCTCTTATAGCACTGTAGATAGTGGGATCCCCCGTATGGAGTCGGGCAACATCCAAACCTGTTTCCTGCGCTTTCTTCATAATTTCGATAATTTCCTCTAAGTGCAGGCATGAGCTGTCAAATGTTTTAGCTTCATTTTTCGCGTATCTCAATATTTCATGATTGATGAGAGACCCAGTATATATGATCACATCACAGATCCCCATGAGGTTCTTTCCCTTCACGGTGATGAGTTCCACATCTCCGGGACCGGCACCGATGAAGTATATCATCCACTCATCTTCCTTCCGATAATGAGAGATAAGTAATCGATTTTTTTGTTCCGGTATTTTTCCAAATCAAAGCTCATTTCTTCATCATCATGACCACTTTTCATGACGAGCACTGCTTTAAAACCCTTCACTTTCAACAGACTCAATGTATCATCATAGTTACCAGAAACCTTCACTAATACGATACTTTCAAAAGCATCGAGTATCTTCTCCATGGTCTCGTTATCATCCGCAGGCGTTACTACAAAAGGCATATTCCCCCAGGCTATGGGCATGTTGAGTCGTGCCGCCGCCGCCGAATAAGAAGTAATACCAGGAATTGTAACCACCTCAAAACCTGCCATTCTTTCCAAAAGATAAATGTACGTACTGTAAATCATGGGATCACCAAGAGTGATAAAGGCTATGTCCTTACCTTTTTGAAGGTATCCCTTAATTTTTTTGACATTTTCACTCCATTTGGATTCGATGACAGATTGATTCCGGGTCATGGGAAATTCAAGCGGCAAAACCTCCCCTCTGATATAGGGTCGAGCAATCTTAAAAGCAATACTTTCTCCACTACCTGATGGAGCAATAACCAGGTCCACTTGTTCCAGAGTTTTTACGGCCTTGATCGTTATGAGCTCAGGATCTCCAGGACCTACCCCTACTCCATATAATTTTGCCGGAAGGTTTTTTGACATAATTGGATACTCCTCATAAAGAAAATCAACAGGTTGCCGATATAATAAAGACTGGATTCCCGGCCAACAGCATGGCACTGGAACCTACTTTTGATGATTTGGCAATGTTTACATAGATCATTTCCACTTCGAAGCCACCGGTTGAGAAAAAATCTTGAGCCTGACAGATTGTTTCTAATATAATGGCATTGATAACGATAACTCCGCCCACCCTGAGATTTTGCCGGACAATTTCCAAAATTTCTTTGATTTTCCCCCCCGAACCACCAATAAAAACTCTATCGGGTGTTGGGAGACGAAAGAGTATCTCCGGAGCTTGGCCTTGAATCGGTACTAAATTGTTGGTTCCAAACATTTTGGCATTTTGCCGGAGAAGCTCCAGGGCCTTTTCATTCCTCTCCACTGCATACACTAAGCCTTCCGAACAGTACAAAGCGCTTTCCACGGAGACTGACCCGGTTCCAGAACCGATATCCCATACCGTACTGTTCTTTTTAAGTCTCAATTTCGAGAGGGATATGGCCCTTACTTCTTCTTTGGTCATGGGTATATCCATCTCTCTTATAAAACACTCATCAGGGATCCCAAAGGCATATTCCCACACGTTATCACCACCAGGTTTATGTCGAACTTTTTCTGGTTTTCCATCAATTCTTCGACGGTATACCTTTCTATCTTTTCATTCTCATAGGATAAATTCTGACCCACGTACACAATACGATCCTTAATCCCACCCTGTTTTAAAATTTGGGCAATAAAACGCGGATCGTGATTTTCATCAGTCAGTACTACCAGAGTGTCATACTCTTTCACCTTTGATGCGATATCTTCTTCCCGGCCATGAAGACTGATCACGGCCATGTTTTTCATAGGCATTCGGAGTTTTGCCATGATATATTGAACAGAACTTATTCCCGGTATGACCTCTATATATTCCTTGCTCACATATTTCAGGACCAGGTTTAAAACCCCGTAAAGACCAGGATCTCCCGAAGCCAGGATGACAATTTGCCCTGTTCGATGGAAAAGCACCGGAAAATCCATTCCTTTTTCAAAGGGAATCTTAATGCAATCTATGTCCTGGAAAAGTGCCAGCTGTCTTTTTCCTCCAACCAATACATCGGCACCCTCAATTTTTTGAAGGGCTGCTGGGGTGACATACTCCCAGGTTCCAGGTCCGATACCCACGACTGTGACCAATCTCTGTCTCTCCCGAATTTTGTTTTATAAAATGAGATGATTAATATTCTTCAGCAATCAGTAAGATCAAACCTCAGCCAACTCTTGCCAGAAGACCCCTCTTCAAAGAAATAAGATCCACCTTTATCGATAATTTATCTCCGGTATACCACCGGCATTTTTGCACAATCCTTTCAGCAACAAATTTGGAAAATTCCCCGATGTCAATACCAGCCTTCCCGATAACCTCTAATCCCTCTTCTGTCGTGTTGGAATTCAAAATTTGATCAATCGTTTCGTTTCCCACTCCGAAATGAGCCGCATAAGCAGCCATTATTTCCGTTCGAGCATCGGCAATCCGACTGGTCGTGTTGAATATCCCTGCTGCCACTTTAATGAGTTTACCGATATCACCGATAAGTCTCACTTCCTCAAATCCGCATTCTACTGACTTTTCAAGCATCAAACCCACAAAATTACCGTAGGAAACAATACGACTTTCATCGATGCCATTTTTCACAGCATAGTATTTCCCATAATTACCAGGAACGAGAACCACTTTTCGATGACCACACGCGGAAAGCATCGAGAGTTCCAGAACCAGAGTATCCATGAAGGCACCGACTGACATGGGTTCAACTATTCCAGTGGTCCCGATGATAGAAATACCATCCTTTACCCCAAGCCGGGAATTGAAAGTTTTTTTCGCCACCTTTTCTCCTCCGGGAACACTCAGCGTTATCTTCACACCACCTCCCAGTGGTAATACCTTCTGAACTTCCTTTAAAATCATAGCCCGGGGCACCGGGTTGATTGCAGGCTGACCAACCTCAACCTGCAAACCTGGCCGGGTCACCATTCCTATTCCTTCTCCGGCAGTAATTATGATTTCTCCCCGATCAATCGTTTCAACCTTTGAATAAACGATAAGTCCACTAGTCACATCAGGATCATCTCCCCCATCTTTTCTCACCCCACACCGTACCCACCCCTCACCTCTTTCCCAGTCCTCTATTCGAAGCGTCAGAGATAAGCCCTTCGGCGTATCAATATTCACCACCTTGGGAACATTTGCGGAAAACAAAAAGATTACCGCCGCCTTCGAGGCAGCAGCAGCACAAGACCCGGTCGTACAACCACACCGCATCGTCTTGCCATTCTTGACCACGTACCTATCCAAAATTTCATCCTTTTTTTAATACATTCGTATTATTCACATCTGGCCTGATTGAAAGTAATGAGAGAAGGACATTTATTATCGCCACCGCCACCACGCTTCCCCCCTTTTCTCCCCTGGTGATCAGATATGGTATGCTAATCGTGGAAAGGGCCTCTTTGGAGGCAGCCGCTCCCACCAGCCCCACCGGTACCCCTATAATCAGGTCGGGACAGACTTTACCATCCTGTACCAATTCCACCAGCTTGAAAAGCGCTGTAGGAGCATTGCCGATAGCAAATATTCCGTTTTTTCCTTCTTCCGCTGCTATCATCATGGAAGCCATGGCTCTGGTTATCCCAAACTCTCTGGATATAATTGCCACATCCAGGTGATCCCCATAACTCCGGACATCACACCCAGCATCTTTAACTAACCTTTTATTTATCCCGGCCTCTGCCATTCTGGTGTCCGTTACTATTCGACATCCTCTTCGCAATGCAGAAAGTCCCTTCCCCACTGCATCCGGAGAGAATTCCATGACCCGGGCGTACTCAAAATCTGCAGTGGCATGAACGACTCTCTTGACTACGATCCACTCCCTTTCATCAAATTTTCCTCTATCCAGACGAGCGTCGATAATCTTATTACTGTTTTTTTCAATTTCCAGAGGATCTCTGATATACTTCATTCAAGCCCCCTATCCCCTGTAAGTAATGTTGAGGTATTGAGTTGGATACACTTTTTCCCTCTCTTTTCTTCCTCCTGATGGTGCCAGGTGCTTGACCGGATAAAGGAGTCTAATGAGAAAATTAACATATTTCAATCAGCCTACCCTTTGCCCGGTCGGAAATGACATCACAAATCCGGTCGTCATACCCGATGGGATTCGCCAGGGCAATTCGTACTTTCGGGTAACGATCCTTTACTTTCTTTAGTTCCATAGGGATATCTTTAATCACATGAATTCCCTGGAACAGGAATGCCGGTACGGTAATGATTTCTGCTATTCCATTTTCTACCAGTCTTTCCACTGATTCTGCCAGATCCGGATGATTAAATTGGAGATAGGCTACCTCCACATCTTGATATTCTCCTTTTCTCTTCAATTTTTCCGCAATTTCAAAAACCATTTTCTGAGAACCCTCAGCCCTGCTGCCATGAACCAGGATCAATAAAGCACTGTTCATAACCATCTCATCCCTTCTCAGGTCACAGATATTTCTCAGGTCACAGATATTTCTGGGCAATCTGTCGAAAAAAAAGCCCTTTTCCCTCAAAACATCATAAATATCAAGCAAGAATGGTTTCTTTAGGTCCGCTTCTTCTAATATTTTATTGTCCTGGAAAATTTCCTGGGGAGTACCATTTCCTAATACCATTCCGTCCTTTATAACAAAGACATAATCAGCCCAGGAATAAGCGATATTAACATCGTGAGTAGATAAAATGATCTGCTTCCCCCTGGCGTGGAGCTCGTCAAGTATATCCATAATCTTTTCTGCATGTTTCGGGTCGAGATAGGCAGTTGGTTCATCAAATATCAGCACATCGGGCTCCATGGCCAGCACATCAGCTATGGATACTCTCTTTTTTTGGCCGTAGCTTAAAAAGTGTATGGGTCGTTCCTTTAATTTCTCAATTCCCATTGCTTTCAAAGATTCTTCTACTTTTTTTTCCACCTCAGGAAGTGGAAGATGAAGATTCATTGGACCAAAGGACACTTCCTGGAAAACACTCCCGGCAAACAACTGAGTTTCCGGATCTTGGAATACTATTCCTACATTTTTCCTCAAATTAATTAAGCTTGTCCGGGAATACCTTATCTCTTCGCCCTGATAAAATACCCTGCCACTTTTTGGTTTTAATATGCCATTAAAGTGAAGGAAGAGTGTGGATTTCCCCGCACCATTGGGACCCAGGATCACTGATTTCTTCCCTTTCTCTATGGCCAGGGAAATCCCCTTTAAAGCTCTGATACCCCCCGGATATTCGAAAACTACATCCTTCATCTCCAGGATGTAATCACTCATCTCATTCCACCCTGCGTTACCAGCGCTACGAGTAGGAGAAGTAATTCTGTAGATAAAATACAAAAGAGATTACTTTTTGATACTGGTATATTCTTATTAAGAACTCTAAGCTCCCCATCATATCCTCTTGCTTCCAAAGCAACATAAAGACTTTCAGAATCCTGATACGTTTTTATAAAAAGTGAAGTGACGAGCCTTCCTAAGGAATTGATTCCCGCCTTCGGAGTGATATATCCCAGCCGGGAAGACTGGGATATATATATCCGGTAAGTCATTTCCATAAACACGAATAAAAAATGGTAAACGAGCTGCATGAGTTCAAGAATAATGAATGGGACTTTCAGCTTTTCCAAAACCATGATCAAATCGATCATGGGGGTCGTGAGGGATAGAAAAAATAGGCAGGAAATCAGAGCCATAGCCCGTAAAAAGAGCAAACCTGCTACCTTTATACTGGCCGCGGTTACTCCGACTCTGACATGAAAGACGGAAAAACCCCACAATGCCTGGCTTTCGGTCGAAACCACATTGATCATCAATACGAATATACTTGGTAAAAGGAACGAAAGTGGGAGAACCAATACTTTCAGGTAGACCTTGGTGGGTATTCCCGCTTTCCATACCAGTACTACCCCCATCATGAGAATAATCACCAGATCGACATATATATTGGGTACAAAACCAACTGCCATGGAAGTGAGCGAAAACAATAGCTTTTCACCGGGATGAACGTTTATCAATTTATTGGTATAGGCGTAATTATCGATGAGCATTTTTCCTTCCCTTGAGAAGTCCAAAATAATAACCGATGAATCCTGCCCCTACGGCTGCCTGCAGGGCAAAAATCAGGGTTTCTATTTCACCGCTGGGGGGCTCCCACAGCGGACTAAACCAGGGCTTAAAATCTGCATTCACCTGGGTAATGACTTTTCCCACCATGGCATCAGCCCCTTCAAAATCTGCATTCTTTAATGTAAGCAGTGGGATAATCATAAGGAGTACGGTGAATAGAATAAGGAACAAATTTTTAACCAATAGGTTTTTATTCTTCATATTCTTCACAGCAGACCTCCTTTGAAACCACTGAAAGTGCGACAAGTGCCTCCTCATTGTAGGCAGAAAGCAGGTTTATCACCACCACTGTTAACAGCCCTTCCCCTATGGCAAGAGGCACCTGGGTTACGGCAAATATTCCCATAAACTTTACAAAGGATGTCATAAACCCACCGGGGTTAGAAGGGAATGCCAACGCTAACTGGAGCGATGTAGTGACATAGGTTAATAAATCTCCCAGGGCAGCTGCCAGAAAAACTGATAACCACAGAGGTCCACCAGCTTTTTTTATTCCTTTATAAACCAGGTAGGACACCAGCGGTCCTACCACCGCCATAGAAAAAGTATTGGCACCAAGAGTAGTTATTCCTCCATGGGCCAGTAACAATGCCTGAAAGATGAGTACGATCATTCCCAAAACGCTCATCACCCATGGTCCAAAGAGGACGGCGCCCAAACCTACCCCTGTAGGATGAGAACAGCTTCCCGTCACCGATGGGAGTTTCAGAGCAGAAAGCACAAAGGCAAAGGCACCAGTAAGACCTAACAACATTTTTATTTTGGGATTCGTATTAACCAATTTTTTTATGGATAAAATTCCCATCACAACGAATGGAAATGCGATCAAATCCCATGTAATGCACCATTTGATAGGAAGAAACCCTTCCATTATATGCATGGCAAAAGCCACTCGTGGAACCAATACCATTATTGTAAAAATAATGAAAAATATTTTTAATGGTTTCATTCCATTGTCATCTTCTCTTTTTTTATAATATGTTTACTTGTTCTTTTAACTATTAAAAACAAGATGCACATCCTGAAATTATTAAACTGAATTGCTCTAAACAATGATTACAAAAAATAATTATGGAAAAAAGCAATTTTCAAAAAAAACTTAGGAAACAAAAAAGCCCCTTAACCTTCAAGGTTAAGGGGCTTTTTATCAAAAAAAACCTAAAAAAAAACACCACCATATCTCACGTAGGTTAGTGTTCCCCGGTACAAGCAGGTCTCCTGACTTAGGTTCATCGGGTCTCCTATGTCTTCCCAGGATTAAAAACCCCAGTGACATAAATATAGGAGCCCCTCACCTTCACAGTGACGGGACCGCGCCGGAATTTCACCGGACTTCCCTCTTCGTTCAACCGCGAGGCTGAACACTTGCACCTATCATATTCAATTTCCCCTAACTATAGCACAACATAAATACCTGTCAAGAGATTCTAGATTATTATAATTATTCCCTTGATTTTATCACCAAAAAAATGCTCTATAAAAACATCATTTCTGTTTAAACTTCAGTTTAGCCATTTTCCATTCATCTTCTCTGCTCTGAGTTTCAGATGTATGTACTGTACCCCGAAAACTGGACAATGAGTTAAGGTGATAAAATACTCCTATGGAGTAAAAAGGAGATACCAAAGGGAGAGATCAATCAGAAAAAGATACGATGGAACTTTCAAAGCCCAAGTCGCTCTGGAAGCCATCAA
>JAPLGF010000336.1 GCA_026390275.1 Candidatus Atribacteria bacterium | reverse complement strand
GTTGGTTTAGATGTTGGAGCACTTTTATTATCAGGAGGAGGGAATTTCATGAAATTAAACCGAATTGTGTTGTTGGTTTCACTCCTTTTGGTTCTGTGTGTGGCCGGAACTGCTTTCGGTAAAGCACAGATCACCATCTGGTGTATGGCGTTTGATCCCCATGTTAACGGGGGCAATGCCACTATCAAGGCATTCATGGAGAAGAATCCGGACATCGAAGTCATTCTGGAACCCCAGCCCGGACAGGCCGATCTCGTGGCCAAGATGCGAGCGGCACTGGCTGCAGGAAACGGAGCGGAAATTTTCATCACCACGGGGACCACGGTCTTGGAATGGGCAGTACCAGGAAGCATTCAACCGATTACCCCAGATGTATTCCCCTCGGTAGATTGGGTCAAACAAAACTTAGACCCGGAATACTATTTGCAGTGCAACCTCAATAATCAGATCTGGGCGGTGGGTATTCCTGATCCTCCAGGAGATACCGGAATTCTGGTCAATACCGCTGACCTGAAAGCGGCTGGTTTGGCAGTCGATAAGGCTTTCACCGATACTGATCAGCTCATTGATTATGCCAAGAAGCTCACGAAATATGATGAAAAAGGGAATCCGGTAAAAGCTGGTTTGAGCTTCCAGGAAAGCAATGATCCCATGTTCTTTATCAGTTATATTGCTGACCAGGGTGGAAAATTTTGGGACAAC
Source organism: Candidatus Atribacteria bacterium (assembly GCA_026390275.1). GTDB lineage: Bacteria > Atribacterota > Atribacteria > Atribacterales > Atribacteraceae > JAPLGF01. The sequence goes on along the minus strand of JAPLGF010000336.1, from coordinate 2,296 downwards.
GACAAGCAAGTCTTCAATTTCCAGACTCCCGAGGCTCAGAAAGCCCTCCAGTTCTTCAATGACTTGTTTGTCACCCACAAAGTGGACAGTGTGTCACTACCCACCACCATGGATGCTCTCGTTCAGAACTTAGCCTCCATGGCGTTCATGTGGCCGGAATTCCTGCCTTTTGCAAAAATTAGCTATCCCGACATGGATTTCCAATTCATCATGAAACCGGGTTTCGTGAAGGGCAAAGCACCGCTCTTCAGCCACTCTGATACCTGGAATTTCGTCATGCCTTCCTATGTAAAGGATGACAAGAAGGCGGCGGCGGTGAAGTTTCTCCAGTTCCTGGCCAGCGAAGAAGGACAGCTTCTTTTCCTCGAACAGAACCCGGGACTTCCCATTCCCCGGTCTTTGTTGAACAACGATTTCTATAAGACCGGAAAAGGTGCCTATCTGGAACCGGTTATTGCTGCGATGAAGGCGGGAAACTTCCGGTACTGGGGTCCTTTCCCGGAACAGGATACCCTCCTCTACAACATCTGGTGGCCAAGCATCGATGCCATGATCCATGGGCAGCAGGATGTGGATCAGACATTGGTGCAGATGGAGACCAATTCCAACAAGCAAATCGAAACCATGAAGGCCAAATACCCGAATGTTCCCAAGGTCACCATCTACTATGATGGTCTGCCAGAAGATTTAGCCATTAAATAAATACGAATGCTCGGGGGGAGAGAGCGGAGTGGTCTGTTCTTTCCCCCGGCAGGAGGTTAGAGTATGCGACAAGGCGCTGCAACCCGTCTTTTCCCCTGGTTGGTGCTGGTCCCGGCTTTAGTCTGGTTCGCTCTTTTTGTTGCTTATCCCTTCGGCTATTCCCTGGTCAGCAGCTTCTATCTCTGGTTCGTTCAGAATCCCGCCGCCAGCAAATTTGTGGGTCTCAAGAATTATTTTGATATTTTCCACGATCCCCGTTTTCTCACTGCTATAAGAAACACCTTTCTCTATGCCGGTCTTAAAACCGGATTGGTTGTTTTTCTTGGGATTTTACTCGCCAAGATATTGTTTGCCATTAAGTTTGGAGGACGGATGTACATGTTCTCCATCTTTCTCCCTTCGCTCTGTTCCGCGGTCGCCATTGGGCTTTTTTTTACTTATCTCTACCAGCCCCAGTTTGGTCTCATCAACCTTCTGCTCTCCAAAATAGGAATTGATCGGCAGGGATTCCTCAATAGTCCGCAGCAGGCCATCTTTTGCGTGATATTTACCGAAATTTGGCAAGCACTTGGTTTCTCTACGCTCATTTTTTTAACGGGATTAAACACCATTCCGGAAGTGTTCTATGAAGCAGCCCAGATCGATGGTGCGTCCGCATTCGTAACTTTCTGGAAAATCATTTTCCCCTTAGCCCGGCGGGTTTTCCTTTTCATTACCGCTATTACTGCCATTACTGCCTTCCAGGCATTTGACCTGGTTTTTGTTATGACTCTATCCGGTGGTGGAACCGGTGGCGCTTCTGGGGGCCCGGGGTACAGCAGTTATACCATGGCCCTTCAAGTCTATAACGATGGGATGATACGCTCAGCAACCGGCTCTGCCTCGGCAGTAGCGGTTATTCTCTTTATTATTGTATCAATCCTTACCGTTTTGCAGCTCAAAGTACTCAAGCCGGAATGGGAATATTAAGGATGGGGTGATCACCATGTCTTCCAAAAGAAAAAACGAAATCCGAGAGCAAACTCGATCCCATATCGTCGCCATCGTTGTATCTCTCATCATGATCATCCCTTTCATCTGGATGGTTCTCTCTTCGTTCAAACCGGGGATGGAGGTGGTGAGAATGCCTCCCACTTTTTTTCCGGAAACTTTTACTTTCAAAAACTACCAGACTCTCTTTGAACGTCAACCATTCGGCCGATTTTTTTTAAACAGCGTGATCATGTCTGGTGGAGTTACTCTTATTTCTATGTTATCCAGCTCCCTCCTGGGATATGTCTTCGCTAAATTCCATTTTAAATTTAAAAATTTTTTCTTTTTCCTTCTTTTGAGCGGTTTCATGATTCCTTTTGCCACCCTGGTCATTCCCATGTATCTCTTGACTTCCAGTATCCATCTGACAAATAACTACCTCGGTTTGATTCTTCCCTTCTGCATCAGTCCATTCGGTGTTTTTCTGATGAAGCAGTTTATGGAAGATATTCCCAACGACTACATGGAAGCGGCACGTCTGGATGGAGCCTCCGAACTCTGGATCTATGCCCGGATTATCATTCCACTCACCAGCGCGGCACTGGGAGGGGTGGCGATATAT
>JAPLGF010000061.1 GCA_026390275.1 Candidatus Atribacteria bacterium | reverse complement strand
CGCCTGGTTTGCCCAGAAATTTGCTGTGGAAACCAACCCTCTCCAGGGAAAGATTGAAGCCGCCCTTCCGGGAGCCAACTGTGGGGTGTGCGGGTATCCGGGTTGTTCCGGTTTGGCTGCCCAGATTGTCAAAGGAGAGGCGCCGGTGAGTTCATGCCCGGTGGGGGGACCGGCGGTCTGGGGAATTATCGCCCAGTTGACCGGAAAAAATGAGGAGAAATTGATTGCTAGGCGGGCAGCCCTTATCTGCCAGGGGGATAAAAATACTGTTCAACAACTGGGGGACTATCGGGGGATTCGTGACTGCCGGGCCGCTTCCGTACTGGGCGTATCCTTTCGAGGATGTGTTTACGGTTGTTTGGGACTGGGAACCTGCGAGAAGGTGTGTCCTTTCGATGCCCTTTATATGAATGAGGAGACGGATTTACCCGAGATCGATTGGGAGAAATGCACCGGATGTGGTAAGTGTGTAAAGGTATGTCCGCGGGGAGTCTTGGTGTTGACCTCTGATATGGAACAGGTGCAGGTCGCCTGTCATTCTCCGGCTGCGGGGAAAGATGTCCGCCTCATCTGTAAGAAAGGATGCATCAAGTGCCAGCTCTGTGTGAAAACCTGCCCGGTGGGTGCCATCAGCTCCGTCGATGGAATGATCAAAATTGACCAGGAAAAGTGTACCCGGTGTGACCTGTGCATTGAAAAATGTCCCACCAGTTCCATCGTGTATCTGGGCAAGAAAGCCGTATCGGTGGCGTGAAACGGTCAACCCCGAAGGAATGTGGAATTGGAAAAGAGAATGAATGGTTAAAAACATTTTATCGAGGTGTCAGATGGCTCTTCTGGGAATTGACGTAGGAACCACCAATACCAAGGTATTGATTTACGATGAAACGGGAAACAGGCAGGCGGAGAATAGTTTTCCTACTCCCTTTTACCCGGATTTGTTTGGAGGAAGGTATCGACCGGAAGAGATTTTTCAGAAACTGGTGGATACCATTCGAATGTTCCCTTCGGATTCCAAAAAGGAGATTGTTGCCCTCAGTATCTCGAGTTTTGCCGAGGTGATGGTGGGGCTGGATGAATCCATGCAGCCGATCACGAAAAGTTTAGTCTGGTATGATTCCCGGACCGAACCCCAGTTTCAAGAAATGAAAAAGGTCATTGATGATTCCGAAGTGTATGCTCGCACCGGAATCTCTCCCCAGCATAAATACTCTTTTTATAAAATGCTCTGGCATCGTCAGAATGAAAAAGAGATATTTGACCATGTCCGTCACTGGACGTCGATGTCCGGATACCTTCTTGGTGCGCTGTCGGGAGTCCTGTCCTGTGATTATTCCCTGGCCTCCCGGACCATGCTTTTTGAACAACAGACTGGAAAGTGGTCGGATGAACTCGTTTCATTGACTGGGGTATCGGCGGAAACCATGCCTCCCCTGGTGCCGTCGGGATATGTTTTGGGGACAATAAAAAAAGAAGTGGCCCAAGCGACCGGTCTTCCGGAAGAGGTGCAGGTCGTCACCGGGGGACATGATCATCTGTGCGCAGCCTTGTCGGTGGGGGTCTTCCATCGCGGTCGAGTTCTGATTTCGACCGGTACCACTGAATCACTCACCATGGCTCTCGATGAGGCTCCGAAAATTGAGCTCAAAAGCATGAAAAGACCCTTTACCTGGGGTCACCATACCGCATATCCTGCTTACTACACCATGAACGGGATTTATAGTGGGGGATATTCGGTGGACTGGATGCTGAATATCCTGGGTGATTCCTATCCATGCTTTGAGACCCTTCCTTTTCCCCGGGAGCGAAAAATTCCCATCTTTTTTCCCTACCTTTTAGGAGCGGATTATGAAGGGGCCCGGGGGGCTTTCGTGAACCTGGAAGGGAGCATGACCAGGGAAGAACTCTTGCAGGGAGTCATGGCCAGTCTGTGTTTCGAGTACAAAAACGTCTGGGATGTGATGCAAAATGTTCTGTCCATCACCGTAGATCAAATCACGAACGTGGGGGGAGGAACCCATAACCAGTACTGGATGAAAATGAAGGCGACCGTCCTGGATCATTCCCTGGTCGTTCCCCGGGACCGGGAAGGGAGCTCCAAAGGAGCGGCTCTGCTGGCCGGTATCGGTTCCGGAGTGTACACCAATCCGGATGATGCTTTCCAAAAAACCTTTCATATAGAACGGATCATTGAGCCGGTTCCCGAGATGAAGGAATTTTTGCAGAAATGGTACCGTTTCTACACTGTTCTCCGGGAGGATATTCAATCGTTGAACCAAAAAATGAAGCGATTGATGAACGACGAAGAGTAAAAAATGAAATAAATCACCTGAGGATGTGGTTTCGCTTAATCGTAGAGGGAATAAAATTTTTCCATGAAAAGAGGGTGAATGGTGACATGGAGCACACATCACAAACCATGATACGATGGGTCAGCCGGACCGCGGTTCTTTTTGCGTTGACCCTGGTCATTCAGATACTTGGTTTTCCGCAGCCTTTCACCGGTCCCCTGGTCAACGCCTTTTTAATTCTGGCAACGCTCACCACCGGGGTATCGAGCGGAGTGGTCATTGGGCTGCTCACTCCCCTGGTGGCCTTTTCTCGGGGAATTCTTCCGGTTCCTCTCGGCCCGATGATTCCTTTTATCGTGTTGGGAAATGTCGCTCTGGTTATTGTTTTCTGGCTGATCATCCAAAAAAGACCGGAAAACCTAAACCTGGGGGTTATGGGGGTGGTTACGGGAGCGGTGGTGAAATATTTGATTCTTTCTCAATCCGTTGGCTTCCTGGTGAGTGTTCCCTCGCTGGTGGCAAAGAGCATGCAAATTCCCCAGCTCATCACGGCCTTAGTGGGCGGCGGGATTGCCCTGGTGGTGGAGCAGGCTCTTCGCCGGACCAGGTTCAGGAAGTAATGGTGCTTCCCTTCACCTCTTTGATGAGGGAAAGGGTGGAGGTGATTGTCTCATGGTGAATCCTGCCTGTGGGGTTGGAAAGAGACGGTCCTGTGGGACCCGTCTCTTTTTTTTTGGGTTCTAAACGGGGAGATATCGTTTCTTATACCAGCGGAAGATGAAGATGGACGCCACCAACAGGAGGGAGAAGCTCAGGAACGAGATGGTGAAATTGTTGTGGGTGCCAGAGAGAACCAGTGAAAAGGCACTCGGTCCGATGGTTCCTCCTAAATTAAAAGCGCTTTCCATCCATCCCATGGCTTCTGCCCGTTGCCGGAGGGGAGCAATGTGCCCCAGGAGGAGGGTGGAACCGATCGAGAAAAAAACCCAGCTGATACTCAGGACGGTTTGCGGGATAAACACCGATGCTCCCCGATAAACAAAAGGGGCTACCAGAAAGGGAACGATAGTTAAAATGTACCCCAATTGAATGATGCGGGTGGTTACCCGGGGAGAAGAACGATCATAAAACCGGAGAGGATGACAGCAAAAGAGTAGGCCACGCCCCGAATGATATTGATGAAACTCAGTTTTTTCCCCCGCATCTCCGGATCTCTATTTTTAATGATGATTTCATTGAGAATGGGAGCCTGAGCAACTAAGAAAAAACCGAAAAAGAATCGGGCCAGGAAGAGAGGCAGGAAGTTTTTCATGAAAGGAGTAAGGAGGCAGAAGACCCCTTGTCCGGTCAAGCATAGAAGGAGGACTAGTTTTCTTTTCCCGGTTCGATCGACGATCTTTCCCCAGATGGGACCACTGATGAGTGCTCCCAGGGTCATGGCAGAGATGATGAGTCCGATTTGCTTGATGTCCAGGCCGATATTGTTCGCAAATATGGCAAAGAGAATCGACGTCATGGTGTAAGCGATGTTGGAAACGAAAGCAATTCCAGAGAGAACAAAAAATTGGGAAGAATAGCTTGATCTGAAAAAATGATATTTTACATTCACCGGGGCATCCCTTTTCTTCCAAAGAAGTGGGGAAATATCAGGACCACACCAGCCATGACCAGCGAGAAAATTCCCAGGCACCGCAAGACGAATTCGACCTGGTTCCCATAGAACGAAGAAAAAAGCAGGTGCAGGACATATCCGGTAGCCCAGGCTAAACCCATCGAAACGGAGGCCGCAAACGCCGGATGACCGGGGAGGATTTGTTGGGCTTCGTAGACGTTGGTACTCATCGAGAGGAAGAGGAAAGAATCACTCAGCACATAAAACAGGAGAAAGGGAAGGAAACTCTTCATCTGCATAAAAAAGGTCATAAAGAGTCCCATGCCGGCGAAAGAGATCACATTCACCAGCCAGTTGTTGTACCGCATCCGGAGACGCGAACCGGTGATATTGAAACAGAGGCCGGAAATCAACCCTGAGGAGAGCAAAGAACCCCCCACCAGCAAGCTGAATCCCTGGTGATTACTATAGATGGGGGCGTAGGTGTGCAAAGATGACATCAGGAAGGTTCGAAACCCGACCATGATCCAGATGGGGATGAGAACAGGAAAAGATTTCCAGGAAAAGTCTGGATGCTTGGTGATTGCAAAACGAGCCTTTTTCAATATGAATAGTACGGGTTGCAGGAGGAGAAGGAATAAAAGATTAAAAAAGATGATTTTGTTTAACCCAAACCTTCCGGTGAACCAGGTAATAAAAATGGGTCCCATGGCGCCACCCAGGATTCCTCCCGACACAAAAAACGTCACGCTCGAGCTGCTCAGGTTCCGTCCCGCTAACGCCGTTCCGATCGGATGATAGGCAGCATTTCCCAAAAAGATTAGAAAAAAGATGAGATACGCCTGGTAAATCCCGATGGGGAGGGCAAAGAAGGAAGAAGGGAGGACCACCATCAAGACTATACCGTAGAGAAGCAACCACTGGTTTTTGATTCGGGGAATGAAAGTGGCAAAAAAAATCTGGCTGAGAGCGGTACACAACGAGATAGAAGCGATGAACATGGCGATCGTTCTCGGTTCGATATGGTATGCTTTGATAAAATACGGACTGATCGGATTGAGAAACTCGACGAAGATATCAACAGTCAGGTGCAAAATGGAGAGTGCAAAATCCGTGCCGGTTCACTTCCCTTATGGGTTCTTCAGTTGCTCTTAATATTCATTCTTCCAGTTGTACCAGTAACTGGCATGGTGGTCTTTACAGTGCTAAAGTGTATCATGAATAGTCTCTTCCGAAAAGGGAAATGGTGAAATGGGAAAAATAGGTTTGGAAAAACTGACAAGACTTGCTTCCCTGTGGGGGATCGAAAACGGATACTATACCATCAAGGGCCAGTGGATCGATGCTCCGCTGGAAACCATGCAACGAATCCTGGTGAGTATGGGGGAAGATGTTTCTGATGAAACAAAGATAGAACAGAGCATCCGGGAAAGGGAAAAAGAGCTTTCTTTTCCCATTCTTCCGGTGATGGTGACCCGGGAGCGAACCGTCCGTTTCCCGCGGGGAGAAGGGTGGACATCGGTCGAATTGCAGATGATCTCGGAACAGGACGAGATGTTTTTCTTCCACTGGTCCTCAGACGAAACCATCGAAATTACTCTTCCGCCAGAACTTTCCTGGGGATATTACCGACTTTTATTTTCCATCCAAATTTTTGGGGAGCCTCTGAGGAGAGAGAGCTTCCTGATCTTTACTCGGGATGCAACTTCCGCTCTATGCCCTTGACACCCCCGGAAATCAAGGAATTGGTGATCTGGGGGATTTGAAAATGATCCAGGAGATGGTGAGAAAAAACCAGGGTGGCTTTGTGGGAATCCTCCCCATTCACCTCCTGGAAAACCGGCTCCCTCGCGGAATCAGCCCCTATTTTCCGTTGACCCGGATGTTGTGGAACCCCATCTACCTTTCCCTGGAGGAGGTGTTCCGTTTCCATGGATTTTCGGATGATGGATCGGATCTGATGGAGTGGTGTTCGACCATCGATGACTGGAAAAAAGATCCCTGGATTGACTACGAAAAAGTATGGGACTTCAAAAAGAACTTCCTGCGAAAAATCTTTCATCATTTCATCGACCACGAGTCTGTTCTCCCCTCACCTCGCTGGAATAGTTTTCAGACGTATTTCCGGGAAGAAGGGGAGGACCTCCTGGCTTCTTCAGTTTTTCTTTTTCTGGGTGATCTCAACCCGGGGAATGAGAACCCACCATCCCTGGATTCCAGTGTCATCCATAACATCTACCATACGCATCATCGTGAGGTGCTCTTCTATGCCTATTTGCAGTGGTTGATGGATAGCTTTTTGAAGTTGCTTTGGGATGGAGGAGGGATCCTGGGTTTCGATCTCCCGGTGGGGACTTCTCCTTCCGGAATTGAATGCTGGCTCCACCGGGATGTTTTTACTCTTTCCCAGCGGGTGGGTGTTCCTCCGGATGATTTCTCCCCGGTCGGGCAGAATTGGGGTTTTTCACCCGTGAATCCCTGGAAGGAACGGGAAAAACACTACACCCATTTTATTCAGCTCCTCCAAAAAAACCTGAAATATGCCCGGTTCCTCCGTATCGATCACCTCATGGGCTTATGCCGTCTCTTCTGGATTCCGGAAGGCATGAACGCTTCGCAGGGAACGTATGTTCACAATTTTTTTGAGGATCTCTTGGCGATTCTGGCAGTGGAAAGCACTCGTGCCCGGACCACGATCATCGGAGAAGACCTGGGAACGGTTCCTCCGGAAGTGAGAGAAGCCATGGCGAGATACCGGATTCTCTCCACCCGGGTTTTTTATTTCGAAAATGATTCTTCTGGTTTACCACGATCTTCTGATCATTACCCCCGGGAATCCATGGTGACTCTCAGCACCCACGATATGCCTCCTCTTCGAGCCTTTATGGAAGGGAAGGATATTGTCCTTCGGAAGGAACTTTCCATTTACGACGCCTCGTTCGCCAACGCTCAGTGGGAAGAGAGGAAGAAATATCTCCACCTGGTTCTCTCCCTATTACAAAGAGAGGGTTTGCTCTCTCCTCTCTTTTTCCGGGAGGAGAATCCACCGGACTCCTCAGTTCTTTTCAACGCTCTCCTGCGCTTTCTCCTGTCCACTCCCGCCCGTCTCTGTGTGGTCAACTTAGACGATCTATTCGGAAACAATATTCAACCCAACCTTCCCGGAACCACCACTGAATATCCCAACTGGAGACACCGGGATAAGGTGAACCCGAAGGACCTGGAAGAGAAAATTAGATATATCGGCCAACTTTTTGAGAAACAGGCCGATATATCACTCAATGAATAAAAGGGGAAGGTTCTATGGCAATAGCCCTGATCATGGCGGGTGGGAAAGGGGAAAGACTCTGGCCACTCAGTCGTTCTGAGCGACCGAAACAATTTTCATCACTTTTCAACCGGACTTTTTTCCAGATGACAGTGGAGAGGATTACCCCCTTTGTCGGACAAAATGGGGTCTATGCGGTGGCTCAGGCTCAACACTGTTCCGAGATTCTCCGGGAAATCCCTTTTCTGGGAAGGGAGCATCTCATTGTGGAACCGATCGGAAAGAACACTGCTCCCAGTATCGGTCTTTCGGCTCTCCATATTGCCCGGCGGAATCCGGAGGAGATCATGATCGTTCTCCCGGCCGATCATCTCATTCAGAAGGAAGACCACTTTCGGGATCTCCTTTTTTGGGGATGTGAACTGGCGCAAATGGATTACCTGGTAACCCTGGGTATTCGTCCTTCTACTCCCCACACCGGCTATGGGTATATCCATTGTGGTGATCCCTGTGAACAATCAAACCAGATACCGGCGTATCGAGTTCTTCAATTTACGGAAAAACCAGACACTGAAACCGCAAAACGCTATTGTGCCGAAGGCACCTATTTCTGGAATAGTGGAATATTTCTCTGGAAAGCGCAGGTGATACTGGAAGAGATGGAGAAGTACCTGCCACAATTATTTGCCGGTCTGTCCGAAATAAAAAAACATATCGGAAAACCAGACGAACAAGCCATCACCCGGGATGTTTTCCAGAACCTGGATGCTCTTTCCATCGATTACGGGGTGATGGAAAAATCGAAGCGGGTGGTGATGATACCGGCTGACATTGGTTGGAATGATATGGGATCCTGGGAAGCCCTGGGGGATATTTTCCAGAAAGACGATTTCCAAAATGCTTTTTCGGGAAAATATCTGGGCATCGACAGCCAGGGGTGTATTATTTGTAATCAAAAACCGGTGATCACCTATGGGGTTGATGATCTGGTGATCGTGGAGAGGGATGACATCATCCTGGTACTCCCCAAAAAACGGAGCCAGGAAGTCAAAAGATGATACCGAAGTGATCATCATGACCTTCCATCTGCAATTGGATTACTTCCAAAACACCCGGGATTTTGGAATCATCACCACAGATTTTTGGGGGTAGCGATGAAGAAAGTTCATGACGATTTTAGATGATGAAATTCGGAGACTTGACAAACCAAACAGTAATGTTACCATTATCGTGAAAACGTTAAACCTTTAGAATGTCTTGATAGAATGGGAAATATTACTATCAAAGATGTGGCAAAAAAAGTAAAATTTTCGGCAACAACTGTTTTACACTTTATCCAGGGCAATCCCCAGGTTAGCTCCGGAGTGAGAAAGAAAGTTTAGTCTGCTTTTATGTAATACCGATGAAAATCCCGCCAAAGAAGAAAGATTTTTGGGCATCCTTTTAGAAAAGGGAGTTGATGGTTTGATTATTGTTCCAAACGGGTGGGATGTCCCTTTTTAAGGGTTTGTACCAAATTACAGTGGTTGATCCAGACTTTGGAGGGAACAGGTTTTGGATAATGTAGAGAAAACCACCCCAGGCATAATTTTTGATATTCAACGATATGCAATACATGATGGACCAGGCATTCGGATGCTAATTTTTCTGAAAGGATGTCCCTTGAAGTGCCCCTGGTGTGATAATCCTGAGTCACAAAATATAAATCCACAGGTGGTTTGGTTTGAATCGAATTGTATCGGCTGTTACCGATGCCGGCAAGTCTGTCCCAGGGGAATAATAAAGGTGGTCGATAAGGTTTTGGTAACTGATCTCCAAAAATGTAATAATTGTGGTGCCTGTGTTCCGGTATGTAATTCGGGAGCGCGGGTGATGATTGGTCGTTGCTACTCAGTGGGAGAAATATTGGAGGAAATTAATAAAGACAGGTTGTTCTTTGAAAACTCGGGGGGAGGTATCACCTTATCTGGGGGGGAGCCGAGTTCTCAGCCGGTATTCATACAGGCTTTGTTAAATGAGTGCCAGAGGAATGGCATTCACACCGCTATTGAAACCAGTGGTTATTTTGACTGGAGCGTGGGGGAAAAAATTATTGAGTATATTGATCTCTTTTTATTTGATATAAAAATTGTGGATTCCAAAAAGCATCAGGAAGTCACGGGGGTTAGTAATAAATTAATTCTCGATAATTTTATGAGGTTGGTTAAACAAAAAAAGGAGATTGTACCACGTTTCCCACTTATACCTGGTTATACTGACTCCTTAGAGAATGTTCGTTCAATTGGGAGTTTCGTTCGGGATATGCAATTAAAAGAGATCCATATTCTACCTTATCATAATTTAGGAGCATCAAAATACCACCGTCTGGGGCGTCAATATCAGTTTTTAACCACTGAGTTTCTCAGCAATGATAAGATTGCCCAAATTGTGAGAAATTTGAATGAATTCGGATTGGATGTCAAAATCGGTGGTTGAACAAAAAATTAAAAAAGCATTTGGGAGTGATTGTATGGACGACAGAATTTCGATATTAAGAAATTCTTCTTTATCCACCATTCCGGAAATATGTACTGAGCGAGCGCGACTGGTTACTGAGTCTTATCAAAATTATTCTAATGAACCGGTTATATTAAAAAGGGCACGAACTTTGGAAAAAATCCTTCTCCATATGACCATTTTTATTGAGGATGAACAACTCATTGCCGGGAATCTCGCTGGTAAACTCAAAGCCACCCCCATTTTTCCAGAATTTTCTGTGGATTGGATTGAACAGGAGATGGATGGGTTCGAAAAAAGAGAGGGAGATCGATTTTTGATTTCACCAGGAACCAAGGAAGAATTGAGGAATTTATTTCCCTACTGGAAAGGAAAGACCCATTACGATCGATGTGAAGCCCTCCTAAATGAGGAAACTAAAAAAGCTGAAAAAACTGGAGTTATTGATAATGTCTGGATTCGACAGGGAGGAGACGGACATATCATTCCTGATTTTAAAAAAGTGATTGATAAAGGATTACTTACCATTATTAAAGAAGCAGAAGAACAGTTGTCCCGTTTAGATTTAACTGATCCGAAAGACTTAGGGAAAGTACCTTTTCTTCAGGGAGTTATTATTGCAAATAATGCCGTGATTCGATTTGCTCATCGTTATGCCGAGCTTGCCCGGGCCAAAGCGGATAAGGAAAGGGACTTCCAAAGACGACAAGAACTATGGGATATCGCCAATAATTGTTTATCGGTTCCTGCCAATCCAGCGCGTAATTTTTATGAAGCAGTTCAATCTTTATGGTTTATTCACCTGGTGGTTCAAATTGAGGATAATGGCCATTCCATCGGTTTGGGTCGAGTTGATCAGTTTCTTTATCCATATTTCCAGAAAGACTTCGCTAATTTATTAATAACCAGGGAGCAAGCGGTGGAACTCATTTCTTGTTTCATCGTCAAGTGTTACGGTCTTTCAAAAATTAGAAGTTGGCATTGTACTCAATATGACCGAGGTTATCCCACTTATCAAAATCTCACTTTGGGTGGCCAGACTTCCGATGGTTTGGAGGCAGTAAATGAATTGTCTTATATTTGTCTGGATGCCTTTGTGAAAACCAAGCTTCCTCAGCCGGCTTTTTCCTGCCGATGGCATAAGAAAAGCCCATGGGAGTGGAGGAAAAGAGTGGTGGAAGTGGTAAGCATGGGATTGGGTGGCCCCGCCATTTTGAACGACGAAACCGTTGCTTTTGCATTAATTGGTAAGGGCATGACCATAGAAGATGCTCTCGATTATGGGATTTGTGGTTGTGCGGAACCAACCGTTATGGGAAAGAGTGGGGGGAGATATGGGGGTTCCTATTTTAATCAATTGAAAGCATTAGAAATTGCCCTTTATGGTGGGAAAGACCCCCGTACCGGTTACGTTCTCTGTCCTCAGGAAAAGTCGCTTATTGATTTTACATCCTATGAAGAAGTAGAAGATGCATATAAAAAACAAGTGAATTATTTTATGAAAAAATACTCAATTATGGAAAATAGTGTTGACTTCTCATTCGAGGAACTTATTCCTAACCCTTTTTTGAGTAGTCTAACTTCGGATTGTATTAAACGAGGAAAACACATCAAACAAGGGGGTGCAGTTTACGATTACACGGGGAACGAAACCAGTGGAACTGCTAACCTTGCCAATTCACTGGCGGCGGTTAAAAAACTGGTCTTTGAAGAAAAAGTCATTTCAGGTAAAGAACTTTTATATGCCATGGAAACCAACTTTGAAGATACCACCACTAACCCTACCGGGGAAGGAATCCGGCAGTTAGTAATGAATAAGGCTCCAAAATTTGGAAACGATGATGACTATGTCGATCGCATTGCAGTAAAAATGCTCGATTATTGGGCTTCTCTTATGTCAAGTTATAAAAATACCAGGTACGATAGAGGACCCATTGGATGTCATTTTCATCCCAGTACTACTACGGTGACCGGAAATATTGCCTTTGGTAAAGTTATTGGAGCTACTCCTGATGGACGTAAATCGGGGGAACCTTTCGCTGATTCTTCTGCTCCTTTTCATGGAACTGAGATCAAGGGGATCACTTCCGCGATTAAATCGGTGTCGAAATTACCGTTTAAGAAAATATCCTGTGGTGGGCTACTCAATATGCGTATTAATCCCCTGGAAGTAAAGGATGAAACCCAAATACCCAGATTTGAGGCGTTGATTCGTTCCTATTTTGATTTGGGAGGTTTTCAGATTCAGTGGAATGTGGTTTCCACAAAAACTTTGAGGGAGGCTCAGATCCACCCCGAAAAATACAAAGATTTAGTTGTTAAGGTTGCAGGATATAGTGCATTATTCGTTACTTTAGATCGAAAAACTCAAGATGATATTATTTTAAGAACGGAGCATGTCCTTAAATAAAATTTTAAAAAAATATTTAATAATGGAAATATATTAGTCAATGGGAGGTCTGTCAATGATGAATAAGGACTTTGCTGGGGAAATGTTAACCACCATGATAAAAATCAGGCTTTTTGAGGAAAAGGCGGTTGAACTCTTTGCTGCGAAAGAACTCCCCGGTTGGCTCCACAGCTATATCGGGGAAGAAGCAGTCGCCACCGGGGTTTGTCTCGCCCTGAATCCAGGCGACTATATTTCCAGTACTCATCGAGGACATGGTCATTGCATAGCCAAGGGAGTTTCACTGAAAGCCATGATGGCTGAATTATACGGGAAAAAGACGGGCTATTGTCATGGACGAGGTGGCTCCATGCACATTGCCGATTTTTCCAAAGGAATGATCGGAGCCAATGGAATAGTAGGGGGAGGTATTCCCGTTGCCACCGGAGCAGCCCTGGGGAGTAAGATGAAAAAAATGGGAAAAGTATCCGTCTGTTTTTTTGGAGATGGTGCCTCGAACCAAGGAGCATTTCATGAAGCCTTGAATTTGGCTGCGGTCTGGAATCTTCCCGCGGTGTATGTATGTGAAAATAACCTGTTTGCCGAGACCACTCCCCAGAGCGAGCATCAACATATCAATGATATCGCTCAAAGAGCGGTGGCCTATGGAATGTTTGGAGATATTGCCGATGGGATGAATGTCCTGTCGGTCTATGAAAAAGCCAAACTTGCCGCCGACCGTGCTCGGAATGGCGAAGGCCCGACATTGTTAGAATGCAAAACCTATCGGTATCGGGGACATTGGGAAGGTGATCCCCAACCCTATCGGACAAAAAAAGAAATTGAAGAATGGAAAAAGAAAGATCCAATTCGAGCCTTTCAGCAATATGTGATCGAAAACCGACTTTTAACTGAATCAGAGATTGAAAAAGCAACCCATGATATTCAAGCTGAAATCGATGAAGCCGTGGTCTATGGTCGAAAATCCCCACTTGCCGATGTCCAAGAAGCAGTTTGCAGTTTATTTGTTTAAAAAAAAGGGTGTTGAGGTGAAATGACGATGAGACAAATTTCCTATAGAGAAGCATTACACGAAGTGTTGGATTACGAACTTCAAATCAATCCCGATGTATTTCTTTTGGGAGAGGATATAGGTCCACTCGGCGGTGCGTTTGGGGTAACCACGGGTTTGTGGCAGAAATATGGAAATGAACGGGTACGAAATACCCCGCTTTCGGAAATTGCCATTGTCGGTGCTGCCACCGGGGCGGCCTCAGTGGGGATGAGACCGGTGGCGGAAATCATGTTCTGTGATTTCCTTTTTGTGGCGGGTGATCAATTGATCAATCAAACTGCCAAAATGCGGTATATGTTTGGAGATCAGTGCCAGCTTCCGCTGGTGATTCGAACCGTCATCGGAGCCGGACAATCAGCAGCTGCTCAGCATTCCCAGTCTTTGGAAGGTTTACTGGCTCATATTCCTGGTTTTAAAAGTGTGATACCCTCGACCCCATACGATGCTAAGGGATTACTCAAGACAGCGATAGAAGATAATAATCCCGTCCTTTTTTACGAACATAAAAGTCTATACAACATGAAAGGCGAAGTTCCGGAAGAGATGTATTCAATTCCCTTCGGGGTTGCTGATGTCAAACGAAAAGGGAAAGATGTCACGGTTATCGCTACGGCAGAGATGGTTCATAAATCTCTTCGGGTGGCCGATAGACTCCAAAAAGAAGGAATCGATGTAGAGATCATCGATCCCCGGACCCTGGTTCCCTTAGACATGGACACCATTATCAATTCAGTGAAAAAAACCCACAAAGCGGTGGTGGTTCATGAAGCTCATCTGAGCTATGGACCTGGAGCAGAAATTGTGGCCCGTCTGGCCGACGAAGCCTTTGATTACCTGGATGCGCCTTTGAAAAGGGTGGGAGCAAAGGACGTACCGATACCTATGGCCCCTCATTTAGAGAGTTTCGTCATTCCTCAGGAAGAGGACATCTATAAAGCAATTAAAAGCGTGGTGGATTAGTCAGAGATAGGTGGGGTAATCAGAACATAAATGAAAGGTATTATTTTTAATATACAGAGATTCGCAGTTCATGATGGTCCTGGGATAAGAACTTTGGTATTTCTTAAAGGTTGTCCATTACACTGTCATTGGTGTTGTAATCCAGAAGGACAAAAAAGTGAAATTGAATTAAGTTATGTTATCAATCATTGTAGACTATGTGGTAGATGTGAGGCTGTTTGTGATCAAGGAGCCATAAATATTATTGAAAAACGGGTATTAATAAGAAGAGATTTATGCGATTTATGTGGGAATTGTGTAGAAAATTGTTTATCAGGTGCATTAAAAATTGTCGGTAAACAGGTAGACGTTGAAACTGTATTAGATGAAGTAAAAAGGGATGAACCATTTTATCGATATTCGGGGGGAGGATTAACTGTATCTGGTGGGGAACCAACTCTGCAAAATAATTTTCTCGTTGAATTGCTTAAGGGGGCTCACCAAGAAGGATTTAATACAGCGATAGAAACTTCTGGTTTTTGTAAATGGGAAAATATCGAAAGTATTTTGAATATTGTTGATCATTTCTTATTTGATGTAAAACATGTTTCCGATGAAAAGCACAAAATGTTTACTGGTGTCTCCAATAAAATTGTTTTAGAAAACTTATTACGTCTGATTCATAAGGGAGTAAATGTAATTGTGCGGGTTCCCCTGATTCCATCCTTCAATTGTGATGAGGACGATCTCAGAAAAATAATGTCTTTTTTAAGCGAATTTTTAAAGAAAGGTTCTCAAATTCATTTATTGCCCTACCATAGGTTTGGATTACCTAAGTACGATCATATCGGTGATGATAATAAAATGGTTTTATTTGAAAAAATCAATAAAAGCCATATAGAACGGGCAACTCAAATCGTCAATGAATTTAATTTCATTGCTAATGTAGGAGGATCATAGTAGTTTTGTCTTTATGATCCGTCATTATTATTTATAGGAGGAGATCTTTATAAAATTAGTTACGATAAAAGAAAAAGGAAAGAAAGGCAAAAAATATAAAAGATTTTTTAGGAATTATTTCGTGTATTACTTGATGGCCGCTCCGGCCATTATATTAATTGCCATAATTTTTTTATATCCGGTGTTTTATACTATTTGGTGTGGATTTTGTAAGTACAGCCTGCTCAGTGCGATCAATACTGCTAAGTGGATTGGCCTAAAAAATTTTAGTGCCTTACTTTCTGATGCCACTTTTTTGCAGGTTATATGGAATACGATTGTCTATACTATTGTCAGCGTTCCAATGGAAGTGTTTTTAGGTTTAATCTGTTCCCTGTTATTAGATCGATCTTTTAGAGGGAGAGGGTTTGTCAGGGCCCTATGGTTATTACCTTTTATGTTTACGCCAGTTGTTGTTGCTTACCAATGGCGGTGGCTGTTTAATGATCAATCAGGACTCATCAATTATCTTCTTATGAATCTGGGGATAATAAGTGAAAAATTGGCTTGGCTGAGCGACATCAAGTTAGCCATGGTGTCAGTTATAGTAACAGATATCTGGTACACTACCCCCTTTGTCACTCTTCTTTTTTTGGGGGGCTTGCAAAGTTTACCCATTGAACCCTTAGAGTCGGCAGAAGTTGATGGAGCCTCTGGCTGGCAGAAATTCTGGTATATCACCCTACCTTTATTACGGCCAGTTATGCTAGTAATTGTGCTTCTGAAGACCATGGATGCCATGAAAGCTTTTGATTTGATTTATATCATGACCTATGGAGGGCCGGGATTAAAAACCGAGATGATTATGACGTATGCTTACAAAGTAGGTTTTATTACTTTTAAGATCGGACAATCTTCTGCCATATCGGTATTTTCTTTGCTTTTAATGTTGGTCGCCAGTGGCGTTATCTTTCTGCTGTTTCGTGAAAAAAGTACGATTACTTATTACTGATAGTTTCTTGAAGGGTGAGATAGCATGATGAACCATAACCGTAATTCAAGGGTATACCTAATAAAAGCAATTGGATTGTGGTTTGCGATAGTGATCATTACTATTATAGTGATTTCTCCTTCGGTATGGTTGTTCCTCACCTCCTTGAAACACCCCATGGAGATATTTCGCTGGCCACCGACTATTTTCCCTCAACAGTTGAGTTTTGAAGGATATAAATCAATATTCCATGGTTATGACAGCAGGAGAGGCTCCTATGTCCCAATAATGGGGAATTTATATAATTCATTAGTAGTGGGTCTTATTAGTAGTATTTTTTCTTTGATTATAGGTTCTATGGCAGCCTATGTTTTTGCTCGCGGAAAGATACCTTATGGGAAAAGTATTTTTCTAACCATAATGGTATTGAGAACTATTCCTTTAATAGCGCTTGCCGTTCCCCTCTATAAGCTTATTGGGTATTTTGGTTTAATAAACACCCTCACTGGACTTACCATTACTCATTTGGTAATAACATTTCCGATAGTAATGTTTGTAATGTATAATTATTTTTCCCTCTTTCCTTCAGAAATCGAGGATGCAGCTCAAATTGATGGTTGTGGTCCATTTGGAATTTTTTTGAAAATTATTGTTCCCATATCGGCCCCCAGTTTGGCAAGTAGTTTAATTCTGGCCTTTGTATTCTCTTATAATGAATTTCTTTTTGCTTTAACTTTGCTCTCAGACAATAATAGGATGACACTTCCCGTGGGTCTGGCCTCAACCATTAGTACGCATGGAATAAACTGGGACCTCTTAAGTAGTGCAGGAACCATAGCGGTTATTCCCTGTGTTTTTATTGCTCTCTATGTTCAGAGATATCTTTTAAAGGGATTATGGTCTGGTGCCATAAAATGATTTGGTCATTCCGCTTATAGATTTTCGAGAAAGGAGGTAATAGAGGCTATTTTTGGAGTTTTATTCAAATGGGTAAGGGTTTTTGAAAAGAATAAGGTGTCGTTCAACAACAATTGAAGAACTTAAGACTCAAGAAATGGGGGGTTTTTATGCGTAGTAAATTACGTTACATGATATTCATCACGGTAATTTGTCTAACTGTTCTGACCTTGAGTGCTATGGCTGTTAGTGGAGGAATTGTAAGGTATCTCGCCCCAGCTGCCACCCCGTTTAGCGATGCTGTCATTCGTCTTCTTCCTGAATTTGAGAAGGAGACGGGAATAAAGGTGGAAGTCATTTTACTCCCCTTTGATCAAATTTTCCAGAAAACGATCTTAGCTGCCTCCAATAAGACCGGGGAATACGACTTAATCCAGCTTGAGCGTCCATTTCTCCCAGCTTATGTTGAGCCAGGTTATCTAGTATCACTCAATAAATACCTTCCAACCAGTTTTATCGATGATATGTTCCCAGTCCACCGAGATTTTTGTACCTTCAATGGCGAACTTTACGCTGTTCCCCATAGCCATGATATTCGTTGTTTATACTATAGAACTGATCTTTTAGAGAAAGCAGGATTGAAAGAGCCTCCAAAAAATCCAAAAGAGTTACTCGATTACGCGATCAAGCTAAATGATCCACAAAATGGAGTTTATGGAATGCTCGTTGCGGGTAGTTCAATACCTGGTGTGTGGGTACTCTCTGATTTTATCGAGTGGATGGGGGGATCAATTCTTGACAAAGATGGAAAACCAGTCGTCAATAGTCCCGAAGCGGTTGCTGGATTACAATTGTTTGTCGACATGCTTCTAAAAGACAAAGTACTCGCACCTGGTACCCCCAATTATAAGTGGAACGATACCAGGCACTTGTTCTCAAAGGGGAATGCTGCGATGGTAGCTGAATTCAACGACATAGTACCGCTTTTGGAGGATCCCGAGGAATCAGTAGTGTCCGGAAAGTATGGTATGGCCCATCTTCCTGGCCCCACAAATAACGGTGGAAAACTTTTAGCAATCCCTGTTGGGGCAAAAAATATTGAAGATGCGGCAAAATTGCTTCAATGGATCGTAGGACCACGGGCACAAATGGAGATGTGCCAGGTGAGCGGTACATTATCACCAATGAAATCAATAATCGATAAACTGATTGCCGAAGGGGATAAGTCGTTACCAGTTTCTAATCCCAAGTCAAGTGCTCGGTGGGATTTTTATAAAGGGATAGTTGAGACTGCCTACGATTTACCGCGTACTTCCAAAGAACCAGATATTGAACAAGTATTACAAAGAGCATTATCCAGTGCACTTGCAGGAACAAAAACACCCAAAGAAGCGTTAGATTCAGCAAACAATGAGATAACAGATCTGATGGGTGAGTAGCAAGATAAGCTTCCTGAGGGGGGAGATTTTTCGCCCCCCCTCAATCTATTTCTTTTGGGAGGTGTAATTCTTTGAGTACGGTGTTAGAGGAACAGGAAGTTATTCCAGGTGAAGAAAGATGGGTCAAACTGAAAGCACGATTGCTTGCGGCCAAACCTGAGCTAGAAAGTGAACGAGCAAGAATAATCACTCAATCATATAAGGAAACCGAAGGAGAACCATATGTAATCAGGAGAGCGAAGGCCTTAAGAGCTCTCCTGGAACAAATGACGGTATTAATTGGGGAAGACGAACTAATCGTTGCTAATAGGTCAAAAAAACCAAGAGCAGTCCCCGTTTTTCCCGAGATGTCTTATGACTGGATTGAAAAAGAGCTTGACAGTTTTGAAACCAGACCGGTTGATCCCTTTATTACACCGGAAAGCGTTAAACATGAATTGAGAGAAATATTTCCTTACTGGAAGGGGAAAACGGTGTACGATAAGATTGTGAGCCAGTTTACCCCTTTTCATTGGCATCTTCTGGGATCGAATGTTTTATGGATTGATAACAACATGTACAACGGGATGGGGCACATCTTGCCAGACTTTCCCAAGATAATAAAGCAGGGATTTAAAGGGATAAGAGATGAAATATTGAACAAATTGGAATACTTATTAATCAATGAACCAAAAAACAGAGCTAAAATTGATTTTTATAATGCGGCTTTAATTGTAATTGAGGCCGCCGTTTCTTTTTCAAAGCGATACTCGAAGGAAGCAAGGCGCTTGGTATCTATTACTTCCGACGAGGTTCGAAAAGACGAATTGGAACTTATCGCCCAAATATGTGAATGGGTACCTGAGAACCCTGCCCGGACCTTCCATGAAGCATGTCAGTCTTATTGGATAGCTCACTCGATTTGTTTCATCGAATCAGATGGGATGTCGATATCTCCTGGTCGGTTTGACCAATATATGTATCCCTTTTATGAGAAGGATATACGGGAAGGAAAACTTTCAAAAAAACGAGCAATTGAACTTCTGGAATGTTTGTGGATAAAGTTCTCGGAATTAGTGGAGATGTTTCAAGAGGAATGGGCATATACTGCCAGCGGATTTCCTATGGGTCAAAATCTGATTTTAGGTGGTCAAACCCCCGATGGTAGTGATGCTACCAACGAATTATCATATCTCTGTTTGGAAGTAACGGAACGATTATCGTTACCGCAACCAAATGTTTCGGTAAGGCTCCATCGATGGTCACCGAAGGAATTTGTCTTTCGTGCGTGTGAGACTTCGAGACACGGCAATGGGATGCCAGAATTCTTTAATGACGAAATTATTATTCCTGGATTGATGAATAGAGGCATTCCACTCCAAGATGCCCGTGACTATGCAGTCGTAGGTTGTGTGGAGATTGGTATTCCAGGAAGAACAGAAGCAAATTCAAATCCAGCTTATGTTAATTTGGCTAAGATACTCGAATTGGCGACCAATAATGGTGTTTGTCGCCTGACGGGGGAAAAGGTCGGGATTGACACCGGTGATCCCAGACATTTTGAAACATTCGAAGAAGTTACTGAAGCCTACTGTAAACAACAGGAGTACTTTGTGAGACAACTTATCCCCTTGTGTAACTTGATGGAAAGAGTCCATACTGAATTTGTTCCTACTCCGTTTCTTTCCACAATGATTTCTGATTGTATAGAAAAAGGATTGGATGTCTTGGATGGAGGAGCTCGTTTTAATTTTACCAGTCCTCAAGGAGTCGGAATTGCCAATGTTGCTGATTCCTTGTCAGCAATTAAAAAAATGGTTTTTGAGGATCAAAAAGTAAGCATGGATTGTCTGTTGCAAGCGCTTGATGAGAATTTTCTTGGCCACGAGGATTTGCAGTATATGTTGAAAAATTGTCCTAAATATGGGAATGATGAAGATTATGTCGATCAAATAGCAAGAAATGTAGGTAGATGGTATTGCCTCGAAATAGAAAAATATCGAAATCCTCGTGGGGGAATTTTTCAGCCAGGATTGTATCCGGTTTCAGTCAATGTGCCTCTCGGGAAAACTGTTGGAGCTACTCCTGATGGTAGAAAGGCCAAAATACCACTTGCTGATGGGGTCTCTCCTTCCCATGAATCAGAAAAAAGAGGACCGACGGCTGTTTTTAAATCGGTTGCAAAACTTGATCACATCCTGGTTACTAATGGAACACTTCTTAACATGAAATTTCATCCCAGAGCCTTAGATGGACGGAATGGGCTCTTGAAATTTGCTGCGCTGATCAATACCTATTTTGGGCTGGGGGGACTTCATGTTCAATTTAATGTTATATCGGCGGAAACCTTGAGAGAAGCACAAATACATCCTGAACTGTATAGGAGCCTTGTGGTACGAGTAGCGGGATACAGTGCATTCTTTACTGAATTATACCGTGAACTGCAGGAGGATATCATTTCTCGTACAGAACATGGTGAGGTGTGAGGGGTATTAATTAAAATTAAGAGTTTCAAAGATTTTTTTTTAGTTCGAAAGTTGAGTGAAATAATGAAAAGGGGGAGGTGATATAAAGTCAATAGGGAATGATATTAATTATTCCAATGAACTATGTTTAAAAAACTCAAGGAGGCAAGGAGGCATAAAGATAATGAAGATTTCCATGGGTAAAATAGTTTTGATTTTGAGTATTATGCTGGTGATTGGTTTGGGCTTGAGTTGCACATGCTTTGCAGCTGGAAAAACACTGGTATTTGTTGCGGGACCCCAGGGCAATGTATTATGGAAGCAATTGATACCTCAGTGGGAAAAAGAAACGGGTAATAAAGTTGAATTTATGGATATTCCTCGGGAAGATTTTGATGCATTCCTGAAATCCCGAATTGCAGCCGGCTCTCAAATTGATTTAATCATGTATGACCCTCAGTTCCATCTTGATTACTACCGAAGGGGAATTGTGGAAGATATTACGAATTTCTTTTCTGACCCCAAATATCCCAACCTTCGAGAAGAAAGATTCAAGAAGGGGGCGCTTGATTTTAAACGTATGGCGGGCAAGATTTATTTTGTTCCCCTCAACATCATAATGACTCTGTATTATTATAACGAAGATATATACCAGAAATACGGAATCACCGTTCCTAAAACTATCGAAGATGAAGAACAGATTGCAACAAAACTTGCCGGAACCGACATTATTCCCATGGCCTATGCTGGTAAAGAGATTTGGTGGAACCCCATGATGTTTTATCGTTTTCTCCCCATGCTGACCGCAGACAATCCAAGTGCCTTTACTGAAGCCACCATTCGTGGAGATATAAAATGGACGTCTCCATTTTATATCAGGGGATTAAAACTATCGAAATGGGAAATTGATAAAGGAATACTAACTCGAGAATCACTGGGATTGGACTATAATACTTTAACGACGCTCTTCTTGCAGGGGAAAGTTGCCACCGTTTACCAAGGAAGCTGGTTTTATTCCGAACAACTGAAACCATCCCTTCCTGCTGATTTTAAATTAGGCGTCGCTCCCATCCCTTCGGTCGCCCCAGGATATGGAGAACCTTGCGGATGCGCCGATGTCAACCTTTCCCTTTATTCCAAAGGCAGTAATAAAGAGGAAGCCTTAAGTTTTATTAACTTTGCAGTCAGTAAAGAAGCTGCTGAATTGGCTTCAAACTATTTTGTGAGTGCCATCGATGGGGTGTTCCCCAAAGATCCGGTGTTGGCAAAAGTTGTAAAGATGTACGAAGGAACACCGGTTGCTCATTTAGTAGACCATTTGTGGGAACCAGAAATTACCGAGGCTTTTAAATCACAGCTGCAAAGATTACTTCTTGGTGATACCACACCGGAAGAAGTGGCAAATTATATTCAGGATGTTCAGGATAATTTGATATCGGAACAGAAGGATTTCGGAAAAATATTTGGGAAAACATACAGTTATTAATTAACTCTGCAAGATTGCTGGCAATGAAAGCATTGCCAGCAATCTTGTTAATAGGGATTGATTGGCTTAAGAGAAACAAAAACCGTGCCAACCCGGGAGTGTAGAATGAAGAATAAAGGCTCACGCTTAGACAGAAAAGAAAGTAGAACGAATCCTCTTTTCGAAGCATTTAATCAATTCCTGAGTAATCCTTATGTAGGGATAAGCCCTACCGTCTTTATGTTTGTATTGTTTCTTCTGTTTCCGGTGGCATTCGTTTTTTTTATTAGTTTTCATAATTGGGATGGATTAGGTCCTATCACACAATTTGTCGGCCTTAAGAATTACCTTGATTTGTTTATTAAGGATAAATTATTTAGAATCTCTTTTTTAAATACTATTGTTCTTATCGCAGGGGCCATTTATGCCGACGGTATGTACAGGAATAGTGTGGAATATGATCTACACTCCGGGAGTAGGGCTTCTCACTCTTATATTTAAAAAATTCCCTCTTTTATCGAGTCTGGGGTTAGGGAAAATAGTTTGGTTAGGAGATCCTCGAACTGCTCTTTTTAGTTTGCTGATTGCATATAGTTGGCAATATACCGGACTCTATGTAGTAATAATTTTTGCTGCACTCCAAGGAATTGACCCCTCGTTTTTTGAGATGGCTGAATTGGAAGGGGCAAATTGGCTGGAAAAGTTAATTCATGTTACTTTGCCCGCCATAAAGAGACAACTTTTTATTTGTTTCATGTTGTGCGTCGTTTTCACGGCTAATTTGTTTCCCCTGGTATACACCATGACCATGGGAGGCCCGGGAAACTCAACTGAAATATTGGGTCTGACGGTTTATAAATATGGGTTCAGATTTTTTAATATGGGCTCTGCGACTGCTATATCGGTCATATTGATGCTTTTCGTTATTCTTGTGACCACTGGATTTACTACTTTTTTAAAGGAAAAGTGAGTAAATGTATAAGAAACGATCATATTTTAGATTAATACGAAAACATTATCTTAAAATAATTCAGTATGTAGTATTGATTTTCATCGCAGGTCTTTTTATTTACCCTTTTGTTTGGATTTTTATTTCTTCTCTTAAAGATAAAGGGAGTATCCTGGCTAACCCCTGGGGACTCCCGGTAAAATTGTTTTTTAGTAACTATGTTCTTGCCTGGACGAAAGGAAATCTCGGCAGGGCAATTTTCAACAGTCTTTTCGTTACTTGTACTGCAGTAGCAATAACTATTGTTGCAGCTTGCCCCGCCGCTTATTATTTTACGAAAGTGACTTTTAGAGGAAAGTTTCTTTATTATCCCATTCTCATGAGTATGGTCATACCGACCGCGGTGCTTTTAATTCCTATTTCTTTTTTGGGGAGAAAACTAAATATTCTCGATAGCTATTCAGGCTTAATTTTTCCTTACGCAGCTCTTTATATTCCCCTTGGAATTTTTATCTTATCCAATTTTTTTGTTTCTCTCCCTGAGTCCTTAGAAGAAGCTGCCTTTTTGGATGGTGCATCACGTTTTCAAACTTTGATCCATATTATTATACCCATATCGAAACCAGCAATTTTTTCTGCTATGGCACTGCCGTTTATCTTTATCTGGAACGAATTTACTCTTGCTCTGGTTCTGGTAACCGACTCTTCTGTTTTTACCATACCCCTTGCGCTCAAAGCATTTGCAGGCTCTTATTCCTACGAATATGATTTAGTATTTGCTGCTCTCGGGATTGTCAATTTGTTTCTGTTTTTTATTCTGATCTTTCTTCAAAGACATTTTGTAAGAGGGATATTGAGCGGGGCTTTCAAGTACTAAGATTATATCACTGCTGTCCAAAATAAGTCAAAATCATAATACCTCCACTTTGGCCAATTAAGCCACCGATGAAAGCTGATCCAACAATATCTCCCTGATTTCAGGATCTAATTTTCTCATCTCAGCGCCAAATTGTGAGTTTAAAAAATAATTCTCCTCCCACCGGTGATCCCGGACCAAGGAAAGCATATCCGAAAAGGTGACCTCTTTCTGGTGAAACCAGGCAGTAGTCTGTGGTTCCAGTTCTTTTTGCTGGGAAAGGTGGCTGGCCATGAGCCCTTACTCCTCAAAGGTCACTTCCCCATTCCAGCGCATGACGTAGTATTCGATAATTCGTACCAAACGTTGACTCTCCCCGTACCAATGAATCTCTTTGGTCTCTCCGGGTTGGTGGGGATTGTTAGCTATGGTTGCCAGGTGCGGAAGCCGAACCCCTTTTTCTGGTTTTCGTCCTCGTTTCCCCTTTCTGCGCTCCAGGGTTTCATCGATCCCGATGACCACCGATTGAGAAGATGGAAGCAGATCAAGGAGGAGATGAAACCGGAGGCGGGAGGCGGAAAGGGGTGACCATCGGTTGCGATTGAGGACCCGGTGAAAGTTGGTGAAATGGGGTTCATGCTTGAGTCCCATGGTACGCAGTAC
>JAPLGF010000340.1 GCA_026390275.1 Candidatus Atribacteria bacterium | reverse complement strand
CGCTATCAACATCAAAAACGAAGGTTGCCGAATTCTCGGTATAGCCTAATTTTGCAAAGAACCGTTGGGCGAACGGGGATAGCTTGGTAATTATATCGGCGTTAGCCGGTACATCCCAAGAAGCTCCCACCTCTAAGCGTTGGCGTAGGTGGTGGGAGTACGTCACACAATTAACAAAGTATATAGTGCAGGCAATTTACATAACTTTTTCCATATATTCATTTAATAGTCCTGCCTCATCCAGGATGTCCAGCAGGGTCAGGCGATTGCGCACGAAACGAGAGAAAAGAATGGCATTGCGGACATCAGCAGGAGAGAAACCCAGTTCCGGAAAAGTTGCCGGGGCCTGGGCACGGCGCAGGGTCTGTTCCGGATCAGGAATGGCGGAGAGTTTCTCGTTCAGGTCTTTTTTTAAGGTAGCGATGAAGAATGGGTGGTTCACCTTTTCCGGAATAGAAATCACCGAAAAGACCTTTTGTTGTGCTTCTTTTTCGATGAAGGGATATAGTGTTCCAAAAATGGATTTGACCTTTTCCAGGACCTGGTTCCGATTCTGATTTTTTTTGATGGTGTCCCAGGGAAAGTGATCGATATCTCTTAAAAAGTGATGGTACATTTTTTTGATGAGAACTGTGGCAGCCCCCACCCGCAGGCCATGAAGGGAGGGGGGTCGGTGTTGCTGAATGCTCATTATCTCTAAATAATGGGCGATGAGATGCTCGGCGCCGGAAGCAGGCCGGGAATCGCCCACCAGGGCCATGCTGAAGCCAGAATTGAGCAAGGCTACGGTCAGGGCATATAGAGCTTCTGGTGTTCTCTCCCCGATCCCTTCCGCGTTTTTCCAGAGAATTTCTAAGGCGTCTTTGATCAGATCCCAGGTGTAATGACAAATGTACTCCTGGAAGAGATGATGGCGCAACACCCAATCGGCATTGGCGGTGATTTTCCCAATCAAATCAGAAAATCCGGAGTGGATGAGCGGGAGGGGGGCGTTCTGAAGTACTTCCAAATCGAGAAAAATGGCCCGGGGGGGAGTGGCATCGAAGGTGACTTTATACCCATTCACCAGCATCGGGGCACCGGGGGAGGGGTAACCATCCATGGAGGGGGCAGTCCCGGCCACCATATAGGGAGTATGGGTTCGATGACTGATGAATTTTACCAAATCGTTGATCACTCCCGAACCAACGGCCAGCATAAAATCGTAATGATGGTGTAAATGTGATCCCACCTGACTGCGGGCTTCTTCATCAGGTTCCAGGTACTGATAACAAGACTGTTTTTCCACCAGGCAGGATTCGACTGCAAAATTAGCTTGCTTCAGGAGGTCTTCCACTGTTTTTCCCGCGGCGGAAAAGGTATTACCATCATAGACGATGAGTCCTTTCCTTCCCAGATTCAGGGCATGGAGGACATCCGGGATCTGGTTTAGGATTCCCCATCCAACGAGAGTGTATTGCGTTGTTATGTGATGGGTCTTTCCACACCGGCAGGGAATGATCATTTCGTGTTCAAAGAAGGGAAAATTTTTCTTCAAAATATTCACTCTCCTTGTCAAGGTGGAAATGATGAGTTCAGTTCTGATTCTAATGATGCGCCCACATCCCCCAAGGTAGGAAAAATGTGATCTGGTTTCCAGGGAGAATCGGTCAAATCTTCCCGGCGGGTTTCCCCGGAAAGGACCAGGATGGTGGTGATCCCGGATTCTTTTCCCATGGCGATGTCAGTGTAAAGCCGGTCTCCTACCATGACCAGTTCTTCTTGGGAAACGTGAGTCTTCGAGATGACATACTCCACGATATCCGGATATGGTTTTCCAAAGATTTTTGGTTTTACTCCCGTTGATGCCACCATCATCTTGATCATGGAACCGATATCCGGGATGGGGCCGGTTTCAGTGGGACAGTTCAGGTCAGGATGGGTAGCGAAGAAAGGGATTCCTTTTCGGAGAAAGGTACAGGCGGTCTTCACTTTTTCATAGGTCAGGGTTTTGTCGAATCCCAGAACGATGCCATCCGGTTTGACCTGTACCAGAGTGAGGCCTTCCCGCATGAAATCCATCGCGAGTTCTTTGGTTCCTAAAAGATAGATTCGTCCGGTAGGAAATTGTCGCTTCAGATACCAGGCACATACTTCGCCGGAAGTGATGATCTGATCCGGGTGAATGCTCTGCAGTCCCATCTGCTGGAGTTTACGGGCATAAAAGACGGAGTTGCGGGACGAATTGTTGGTTAGGAAGAAAAAAAGTTTGTGTTGTCGTTCGAGGGTTCGGATAAAATCTAGGGAACCAGGAAGGATTTTATCTCCTAAATAAAAGGTTCCATCCATGTCCAGTAAAAAAACACGTTTTGAAACCAGGTTCATGGTTTTTCCTTTCCCGTTTTGTTTAGAGAATCGATTCGATGGTCATACTATAGTCTTTCAATTTTTCAGAAACAAGAGACAGAATCAAAGGGCAGAAGAGGGATATTTTTGAGAATAATGAGATAATGAATCAAGAAAATATCACCTTTTTTGGGAAGGGATATTCATTGAATAATTGAGAAAGGAGTGAATACCGTGAGAAATGACATCAAATCCTGGAGGGAAGCAAGCCAGATGACCATGATGAGCCTGGAGAAGATGCAAGGGGTATTTTTGGTCACTCAGGGAGGGGATAAGAAGCCGAATATCATGACTATCGGATGGCTGCAATCTGGCATCATCTGGGGAAGGCCGATCTTGACTGTTTTGGTCCGACCGTCTCGCTATACGTTTCACCTGTTAGAAGAGAATCCGGCCTTTTCCGTTTGTGTACCTACCGATGCCATGGTGAAGGCGATTGAGATTTGTGGCACTCTTTCCGGCGCTCAACACAACAAATTTCAAAAGACCGGCTTAACACCTATCTATCCGGATAATTTTCCAGTTCCCTTTATTACGGAGTGTCCCGCTTGTTTTGCCTGTGTGGTAGTTCAGAAGACCCGGGTCGAACCAGCTACTTTTTCGACCTCGATCCTCAAGGAGTACTATTCTTCGGGTGATTTTCACAATGTATATTGGGGAGAAATTCACAACATCCAGATTTCTGAATAAGCAGCCGGAAGATAAACGTGAAAAGTAAAAAGACTATCACATCTCAATCGGAATGGGGAAGACAATGGTGGTGGCGTTCTCTGCGGAAATATCATTGAGAGTCTGGAGATAGCGAAGTTGTAAAGCAATGGGGTTCTGGGCTATGATTCTGGCTGCTTCCGAGAGTTTTTCTGCGGCCTGATATTCTCCTTCGGCGCTGATTATTTTTGCTCTCCGTTCCCGTTCCACTTCCGCCTGTCGAGCCATGGCACGTTTCAGTTCTTCTGGTAAACTGACCTGTTTGACTTCCACCGCCGAAACCTTGATTCCCCAGGGATCAGTGTTAACATCGATAATTTTTTGCAATTCTTCATTGATCTTATCGCGATGCGTGAGACGTTCATCCAGTTCAGATTGTCCAACCACGCTCTGGAGAGTGGTTTGAGAAATGAGGGACGTCGCCATGATGAAATTTTCCACTTTGATGACGGAATATTCCGGATTCATGACCCGGAAATACACCACGGCATCGACAGTCACCGGAACGTTATCTTTGGTGATGAGCTCCTGTTTGGGAACATCAAGGGTAACCACCCTGAGTTCCACCTTGACAAACTGATCGATGAGAGGAATGATAAAGAAAAGTCCTGGTCCCTTGGCACCGACGAGACGTCCCAACCGGAAAATAACCCCCCGCTCATACTCTCGAACCACCCGGATTGATGCCGCAAAAAAAATGATCACTATCAATCCGGCAGTAATGAGGATATTATTCATGTATTATCACTCTCCTTTTTTTTGACCACGAGATATTGTTCCACCTTTTTCAGAACCACGATCTTTTCTCCTTTATGCACCGGTTGAATTGCTCGGGCAGACCAGAGTTCTCCTTCTACCACTACAAATCCCTCTGGATTGAGGTTTTCTTTGGCAGTACCGGTTTTTCCAACCATAGTTTCAATTTTCATAACTACCTCCTTCTCCCCAGTACGAATAACCAGGTGGAACATAACTACCCTGAAAATACGTTGAAAAAACACCCAGGATCCCTGCCACAACGAGGATATTTGAAAAAGCCGGATAAAATCCCATTTACTCCTCTTACAGAAAAGATACCCCGGAGAATGAGTGATCATCACTCATTCTCCGGGGTATATCATCAGGATCGGAAGAGCGGGAACCAGAGAAAAATTAAAACTGGCTTTCTCTGTCATTCTATTTTACAACAGAAAATCCAGAATAGTGTATAATACTATTCGGGCTTTTCCCGGCATCAACCCGGAAGACCTTTTTCTCGCCGGTGTCGGTATGTTGATTGCGAAAAAAACTGAAATCTATCATTTCAGGTGAGTATTGTTCTATTTGTCGGTTTATTATATTATATTATACCATTTGGGACAGGAATCAATTCGTTTTTACATAGAAAAGTACGCAGGGCTCCGCATGAAAACTATAAAGGGGGACTCCTTTTGAATATTTTGCTGGTCGCACCGGAGACCAAAAAGCACCGCAAAAAACCACTCTTTGTTCCTTTTCCTCAAGCCAGTTTAACTCTTCTTGCTGCTCTCACTCCCCCAGGACATACTGTTCAGATTGTCGATGAACGGATTCGGGAGATCGATTACGATGGTCCATATGATCTCGTGGGAATCACGGCAATGACCGCCACGGCGTTTGGTGCATATGCCGTGGCGGATGAATTTCGGAAGAGAGGGAAGAAGGTCGTGCTCGGTGGGATTCATCCTACCGCCATTCCGGACGAAGCGCTTCGACATGCCGATAGCGTGGTGATCGGTGAAGCAGAAGGATTATGGGAGAAAGTGATAGAAGATACCGAAAGGGGGACACTCCAACCGTTCTATC
The DNA here is from genome assembly GCA_026390275.1 of Candidatus Atribacteria bacterium. Lineage (GTDB taxonomy): Bacteria > Atribacterota > Atribacteria > Atribacterales > Atribacteraceae > JAPLGF01. The sequence continues at coordinate 8,237 of JAPLGF010000340.1, read as the reverse complement.
GTCGTGAAGATCTTCCTTCCCTCGATGGTTTACCCCATTCTCGTTTGGATCTTTTGGGACGAGGATATCTTCTGAAAAATGTTTTTCAAACCACCCGGGGATGTCCTCATGGGTGTGGGTTTTGTTCGGTGTCGGTTTTTAACGGACGTAAGTATCGGCATCGTCCAGTGGAAGATGTGGTAGCGGAAGTGCGAGAAAATCGGAGTCGATTTGTGGGTTTTCTCGATGATAATATTGTTGGTAATCCGCACTATGCCAAAGAACTGTTTCGGGCTCTCATCCCCCTCAGGAAAAAATGGGTGAGTCAGGGGACAGTCAAGATGGCTCAGGATGAGGATCTGATTGATCTTGCCCAGAAAAGCGGTTGTATCAGTCTGTTTGTTGGATTTGAATCGGTGAATGAAAAAAATTTGAACGAAATGCATAAATCATTCAATCCGGTGGAAAAGTATCGTCAGCTCATCGGCAACTTTCACCGACATCGAATCATGATTGTTGGTTCGTTTGTTTTTGGTTTTGATGATGATGACCCCTCGGTTTTTCCTGATACCATGAAATTTATTGAAGAAACCAAGATTGATTTTGGTATGTTCAACATCCTTACTCCCCTTCCTGGAACGGAAGTATTTGAAAAATTTAAGAACGAAAATCGAATATTTTCGTATGACTGGTCGCATTATGACTTTACTCATGTGGTGTATCATCCGGCGAAGATGACGGCGGAAGAATTGCAACGGGGTAATAATGAAATGTACCGGAAATTTTATACCATGCCGAATATATTAAAACGGACACTGAGGAACTGGCGCTATACCGGATACTATTTTCCCTCCAGTCTCTATTATAACTGGGTATCCCGGCATCCTCACTCGATCGATGAAAAATAGAAGTATTCCGGGGGGGCCTGTTCCCTCCGGTTATGATTGACAGAGATGATATATTCTTGGGAGGGTTTTTTGGTGCCAATGAACGCATTACTCGCATTAGAAGATGGACGAGTCTTTCGGGGTCATTCTTTCGGATCCACCGGGGAAATTGAAGGGGAAGTGGTGTTTAATACCAGCATGACTGGTTACCAGGAAATCCTCACCGATCCCTCGTACCGTGGTCAAATTGTGACCATGACCTATCCTCTCATTGGGAATTATGGACTCAATGCCGAGGATGTGGAATCATTTCATCCCTGGGTAGAAGCCTTTATCGTCCGAGAAAAAAGTTCTCTCGCCAGCAACTGGAGATCCCAGCAAAGTTTTGAAGAATACCTCCTTTGTCATAACATCATTGGTTTGGAAGGGATTGATACTCGTGCCTTAACTCGTCACATTCGGGAAACGGGTGCGATGCGGGGAATCATTTCTACTGAAGACCTGGATCCGGAATCATTAGTGCAGAAAGCCCGGCAAGCTTTATCTATGAGTGGGCAGGATCTGGTCCGGGATGTGACCGTTTCTGAACCATTTGTCTGGCAAGAGCAAGGAAAATATTCCATTGCCGTTTTGGATTGTGGTGTGAAGTTCAATATTCTCCGGGAGTGTGCCAAACGCCAGTGTCGCATCACGGTCTACCCTGCTACCTGTCCCCCAGAGGTGGTTCTGGGTGACCGTCCGGATGGGATTTTACTCTCCAACGGTCCTGGTGACCCCGCAGTATTGGATTACGCGGTTCACTTTGCCCAAAGTGTGATGGGAAAAATTCCCATGTTCGGGATTTGTCTCGGACACCAGATCATTGGTCAGGCCCTGGGGGGAAAGACTTACAAATTGAAATTCGGACATCATGGTGGAAACCATCCGGTGAAGGATCTCAGCACCAACCGGGTCAATATCACTACCCAAAACCACGGGTTCGTGGTGGATATCAATACCCTTCCGTTAGACGAGGTGGAAATCACCCATATCAATCTCAATGATCAAACCCTGGAAGGGATGCGTCATAAAAAAATTCCCCTCTTTTCGGTCCAGTTCCATCCAGAAGCCGCCCCCGGCCCGCATGATACCGCTTATCTTTTCGATCGTTTTATAGAAATGATGGAGATTTCACTTGCCAAAAAGAACTGATATCCACAGAATCTGTATTATCGGGTCCGGTCCGATTGTGATTGGTCAGGGCTGTGAATTCGATTATTCCGGGACCCAGGGTTGTAAAGCTCTGAAAAGTGAAGGCTACGAAGTGATACTGGTGAATAGCAATCCAGCCACCATTATGACAGATCCAGAAATGGCGGACCGGACTTACATCGAACCCCTTATTCCAGAAGTCCTGGAAGATATTATTGAACGGGAAAGGCCGGATGCATTTCTCCCCACTTTGGGGGGACAGACGGCGCTTAATTTAACCATTCAATTGGAAGAGCGCGGGGTGTTCCAGAAATATGGAGTGACTGTTCTGGGAGCCTCCCCGGATGCCATCAGAAAGGCGGAAGATCGGGAACTCTTCAAACGTTCCATGTTGCGGGTTGGTATTGAGGTACCCCAGAGTGACCGGGCTTATTCCATCGAAGAAGCCCGGTCAGTCGTCGAAAAGATCGGGTTTCCGGTGGTCATCCGTCCCAGTTTTACCTTAGGAGGAACGGGGGGGTCTATAGCTTATAATATAGAAGAATTTGAAGAATTTGGGCAGCGAGCTCTCGATAGCAGCATGATTCGGGAGATATTGATCGAAGAATCGGTAGTCGGTTGGAAAGAGTATGAGCTGGAGGTGATGCGGGATAAAAATGACAACGTGGTCATCATCTGTTCAATCGAGAATTTTGATCCCATGGGAGTTCATACTGGTGACAGCATCACTGTTGCTCCTGCTCAGACCCTCACCGATCGAGAATACCAGCACATGCGGGATCTCGCCATCCGTGCTATTCGGGAAATCGGGGTGGATACGGGAGGTTGTAATATCCAGTTTGCAGTGGATCCCCATACCGGTCACATCGTTATCATCGAAATGAACCCCCGGGTATCGAGAAGTTCTGCTCTCGCTTCCAAGGCTACCGGGTTTCCCATCGCCAAAATGGCTGCCAAACTGGCCGTGGGATACACCCTCGATGAGATTCCCAACGATATAACCCGCAAAACCCCGGCTTGTTTCGAACCGGCCCTGGATTATTGTGTGGTGAAAATTCCTCGCTTTAACTTTGAAAAGTTCCCGGAAGCAGAACCAATCCTGGGTATTTCTATGAAGAGTGTAGGTGAAACCATGGCAATTGGCCGGAATTTCAAGGAAGCATTACAGAAAGGTCTTCGTTCCCTGGAAATCGGCAAATATGGATTGGAAGATCTCCCGAATTGGGAGGGACTTGCCCCCGGGAAGAAACAGGACCTTCTCCTGGAGAAGTTGAGGAAACCAAATCCGGAACGGTTGTTCTATATTAAAATGGCAATAAAAGAAGGGGTCTCCTTAGAAGAGATCCATGCTTTAAGTCACATCGATCCCTGGTTCTTGAAACAGATAACCGAAATTGTAGAAATGGAGAAGATCCTCCAGAAACAAAACCCCTGGATCTCCATCAGTCTCGAACTCCTTCGCCGGGCCAAAGAGATTGGTTTTTCCGATCGACATCTCGCCCACCTGTGGCAGGTTTCCGAGTGGGAGGTGAGGGAGTTTCGCAAAAAGTATGGCCTTTGCTGCGTCTATAAACAAGTTGATACCTGTGCTGCAGAATTCGAAGCGGAAACCCCTTACTATTATTCTACCTACGAGGAAGAATGCGAAGCCCATCCCAGTAATCGTCAGAAAGTCGTCATCCTGGGAGCCGGTCCCAACCGGATTGGACAGGGGATCGAGTTTGACTACTGCTGTGTCCATGCCACCTGGGGATTGCGGGATATGGGATATGAAACCATCATGATCAATAGCAATCCGGAAACCGTCAGTACCGATTACGACACCTCAGATAAACTCTTTTTTGAGCCGGTTTTTTTAGAAGATGTTTTGAATATCATCGATAAAGAAAAACCACTGGGGGTCATTGTACAACTGGGGGGACAGACACCCCTCAATTTAGCTCGGGATCTGGAAAAGGCGGGGGTCAATATTCTGGGTACTTCTCCGGATAGTATTGACGCTGCAGAAGATCGGGATCGCTTCAAAATCCTGGTGGACCGTCTGGGATTGAAACAACCTAAAAATGGAGTTGCCCTGTCGTTTGAGGGAGCCAAAGATGTTGCTTTTCAGATAGGCTATCCGGTCATGGTGCGACCGTCCTATGTTTTAGGAGGTCGAGCCATGCGAGTGGTATATGATGAGAAAGAGCTCCAAGAATTTGTGAATGTAGCGGTGGAGATTTCTCCCGGTCATCCGGTTCTCATTGATAAATTTTTGGAAGATGCCATCGAGGTGGATGTGGATGCCATCAGCGATGGAGAACTCACCGTCGTCGCTGGCATCATGGAGCATATTGAGGAGGCGGGAGTTCATTCCGGAGATAGCGCCTGTGTCATTCCCCCTTTCACTCTCAGTGACGAATTCGTGGAGAAGATCAAACAGTATACCTACGCTTTAGCAAGGGAATTGAAAGTGGTCGGTCTCATGAATGTCCAGTACGCCGTAAAAGCCGATGAAGTCTATGTTTTGGAAGTGAATCCTCGCGCCTCCCGTACTGTGCCATTTGTGAGCAAGGCAACGGGTGTTCCGTTTGCGCGTTATGCGTCTCAGGTCATGGTAGGACGAAAGCTTACTGATATCGGCCTGACCAGAGAAATCGAAATCAAGCATTTTGCCGTCAAGGAAGCAGTGTTTCCTTTCAACCGTTTCCCGGGGGTGGATCCGATTCTGGGTCCGGAAATGCGTTCCACCGGAGAGGTGATGGGAATCGACAGTGATTTCGGGATGGCGTTTGCCAAATCGCAAATCGGGGCTCAATCGCAGCTCCCGATGAGTGGAACAGTATTTATAAGTGTCAAGAATCATGATAAACGGGGTATCATCTTTGTGGCCAAAAAACTTTCCGACCTGGGGTTCCAGTTGGTTGCGACTCGCGGGACGGCCAAAGTTCTGTTCAATAATGGAATTCCGGTGGAAGTGGTGAATAAGGTGGGGGAAGATCGGCCCAACGTGGTGGATTTAATTAAAAACCGAAAGATCGGCCTGATCATCAATACCCCCTCGGGAGGTCGTTCTCAAATCGAAAGTAGTTACATTCGTAAAGAAGCAGTGAATAAATCTATTCCCTATGTCACCACCCTTTCCGGTGCCGAAGTGACGGTCTATGCCATCGAACGATTGAAGAAGGGAAACATGAAGGTCCGGTCTATTCAGGAATATCACAACGAGATCATTGGGCTCCAGAAAAGACCTCCATCGGGTTGAATTGATGAAGGGGTCTTAAAAAATTTTTCTTCCGTACCCCGGTGGGGTCACTCTTACTCTTCAGAGTATGGTACACTAAAAGCGACTACTCCTTGGAGGTGTGGTGTGAAAAGGATTGCTATTTTCGGTGTGCTTCTCCTGTTCTGTATTTCTTGTTCCTGCGCTTTTGCTCAATCCCTCAGTGGCGATGTTCTCTGGAATGGAAGCCCCATGAAATTTCTTCTGATTCTCGATGGGAATCGATATGGTTTAAAAATTTACCAAAACAATGACCTGGTTCTCCGGGTTTCTGTTGACATGGGTTCTGGAAAACTGATGGTCATAGATGATTTGAAGCGTTCTTATGCCCAAACCGAATCAAAACAATTGGTTGCGATGACCGCACTCTTTGCCATGGGGAAAATATTTGGTGTCGACGATGACCTGCTCCGCAGTGGAAAGGTGAACTTTTTTCCCCTTTCTGACCAGAAAGTCTTTGCCCCTTTTGGGGAATGTATCCGACTCCGGGTCAATAACGACGTGACCGGCATGTACTGGGTAAAAAACGTGGGGGTTGATATGAATACCATCCTTTCCCCCTTTCTGCAAAAGCTCACCCATGATGGGATTCGTTTTCCATTTTGGGATGAACTGGTGAAGATGAAAGGATTTATTGTTGCCAACCAGAAAGATGATCAGGTGATCTATCGGTTGTATGAAGTTGGCCAGGAAAAAATTGATTGGACCAAAGACTTCGATCACAAAGGCTTTTCTAAAGACGAATGGGTGGATTTTTTAGCGCCGTTTCAGATGGTGAAAGAGCAGTGAACTGATTTTCTGGGGAGAGAATGGCAATGCTTGACCTTTCTATCCTGATAGGTGGGGAAGCGGGGCAAGGAGTACAAACGGTGGGGGAAGTACTTTCCCGGATTCTCATTCGGAGTGGTTTTTTTGTTTTTTCCATCCAGGACTATCATTCCCGGATCCGAGGAGGTCATAATTTTACTCAGATCCGTTTTTCCGGTCAACCGGTTGGTGCTTTGAGTGAAAAAATAGATATTTTGGTGTGTTTAAATCAGGAAACCTACGATCTCCATTTCTCTTCGGTGAAAGATTCGGGGGTCATTCTGGGGTCTTTTTCTCCCTTTCATGCTGAACTTTCGATTGTCCGGTTTATTCCCCTGGATTTTGAAAAGATTGCCCAAGAAGTAGGAAACAAGTTGTATGCCAACATGGTTGCCATCGGGACGCTGATGGGGGTTTTGGGGCTCGATCAAGCAGTGGCGCTGTCTTATGTTGATGAATTATTGGGGAAAAAAGGAGAGGACATTGCAGGAGCCAATAAAAGGGCACTGGGAAAGGGCCTTTCCAGCATTCAACTGATCAACAATCCGGTTTTATTAGACCGAAAGACATTTCCGGAAAAGAATCCCCATCTTTTCATTCTCACGGGAAACGAAGCGCTGGGGTTGGGAGCCATATGCGCTGGATGTACTTTTTACAGCGCATATCCCATGACGCCCTCTACCGGAATTATGAATTATGTTGCGACCCGTGCCAGCAAGTATGGCATTTTAGTCGAACAAGCAGAAGATGAAATTGCTGCCATCAATATGGCCATCGGAGCATCTTTTGCCGGTGCACGCTCCATGACCGCCACATCGGGAGGGGGTTTTTGCCTGATGACCGAAGGGCTTGGCCTGGCGGCCATGACAGAAACACCGATTGTGGTGGTGGAGGCACAACGCCCGGGTCCCTCGACCGGTCTTCCGACCCGTACCTCACAGGGAGATCTGGAATTTGTTCTTTCCGCCTCCCAGGATGAATTTCCCCGCTTTGTCTTTGCCCCCCGCGATCCTCAGAATGCGATCGATGTTATGGTTCGGGCATTCAATCTCACGGATCGGTTCCAGGTTCCGGCCATCGTCTTGAGTGACCAGTACTTAGCAGATAGTGCCTGGACCTTTCAGGATCTCAGTCTACAGGAAGACGGAGTGTCGCTCCAGGTTTCTTCTGCCTTAGACGATTATCGACGGTACGTGATTACGGGTGATGGAATTTCCCCCCGAGCTCTTCCCGGGGAAGGAAATGGGGTAGTCATCTTTGACAGCGATGAACATGATGAGTTTGGGCATTAATCGGTTGGGGATCCACCTATGGTGTTCTTCGGGAAGTGAGAGAAAAGCTGGGGCAAGAGGGTTTTCATGTCGGGATGGTCCATTTCAGCGAACTCTATCCCCTTCCCGCCGGCTTGGATTCTCTTTTTCAAGTTATCCCGAATCCGGTGGTGATTGAGGGGAATTTTAATGGACAGCTGGCCCGATTCCTGGAGAAGGAGCTTCATGTGATACTCCCAAGACGGATCAATCAATATAATGGACTTCCTTTCTTGGTTGATGATGTTCTTACTCGGGTGAAGGAGGTGGGACTATGACCAATCCCTTTGAAAACAATGTCGAGATTGCCTGGTGTCCTGGTTGTGGAAATTTTTCCATTTTGAGGGTGATGAAAGAAACCCTTCAGGAGTTGGAGCTGAAACCCTGCCAGGTGGTTTTGGTTTCCGGGATTGGACAAGCAGCCAAAGCCCCCCATTATCTTACTGCGAATGTATTCAATGGATTACACGGCCGTTCGTTGCCAGTCGCCTTTGCCATCAAAGCGGTCAATCCCGATTTAACCGTGATAGCAGAATCAGGAGATGGTTGTATGTATGGAGAAGGAGGGAATCATTTCCTGCATGCCATCAGGCGAAATCCCGATATCACCATGATCGTTCATGATAATCAGGTCTATGGTCTCACCAAGGGTCAGGCCTCACCCACCTCAGAAGAGGGCTTTGTCAGTAAAACCCAGCCTCTCGGTACCGTTTCCCCTTCTCTTCATCCCTTAGCTTTAGCCATTTCCCAGGATGCCAGTTTTGTTGCCCGGGGATTCGCCGGTGATCCAGTACTTCTGAA
>JAPLGF010000311.1 GCA_026390275.1 Candidatus Atribacteria bacterium | reverse complement strand
CGTGAGCCTGAGAAGGGAATGTCTCCGGTGGAGAAAAGATTTAGTCCGTCTCATGGTCAAGATCGGATTCCCGGCCGGTTTACAACAAATTGGCGTATCGATCGGCCTGGTCATTCTTTCCACAATCGTGAACAGCTTTGGGAAAGACGTGGTGGCGGCTTTTGGTGCGGCCGGACGAATTGACCAGTTCTCTTTCTTGCCCGCTTTGAGCTTCGGGATTGCCGTCTCCTCCATCACCGGACAGAACTTCGGAGCGAGAAACTTTGAACGGTCCCGGGAGGTTCTTCGCTGGGGAGCCATCCTGACCGGTGGTATCTCGGTCATCATCACCGTGGTGGTCTATTTCACGTCCGGCTCTCTCATCAAAATTTTTACCATAGACCCGGAAGTCATCCGCCTGGGGACTGCCTACCTCCACATCGTCTCCCTCTCCTATATCCCCTATGCTCTCATGTTTGTCTATACCGGTTGCATTCGAGGAGCAGGAGACACCGTCATGGCCACCATTCAAACCCTGTTTGCCTTTGTCCTGGTCCGGTCGGTTCTGGCTGCTCTTCTCTCCCATACTCCGCTGGCAGAAAAAGGGATCTGGATTTCCATCACCGTGAGTTCGGTGGTCGGTCTCCTCCTTTCCCTCCTCTACTACAATACCGGCAAATGGAAGAGCAAAATCATCATTCGGGAGAGTGAAGAAAAAAACCCGGAGACTCCATCGTTGGTATTCACCGAGTGATCAATCGAGTTCCGATTCCCTGAATACCCGGGGTTCTTTCACTCCCATCAGGAGAACAAAGGCCACCACATTGATGAGGAGAGAAACCCAGAACACGGTACCCAAAAGAATAGGCGATCTTTCCTCCCAACAGGGGAGTGAAGAAAGAGGGAAAGGTGGAGAGGAAATATCCCAGACCGATATAGGCACTCCGTTGTTCCCGGGGACCGAAATCAAGCAGGATGGCGATTCCGCCCACCCAGATGGCACTCCAGTAAATGCCAAAAAGAGCATAAGCAAAGTAAAAGCTGGATGGCCCCGGACTGATAATGGCAATGATGTTACTGAGCAAAATGGAGAGACAACCCAACAAGACCACCAGCTTATGTCCCTTCCGGTCTCCCAGGGGGCCCCAGAGAAAATTACTCAGAGCCTGTGACACTAAAAAAACGGCATTGTAACGGGCAATGAGCGAATCAGGAACGTGAAAACTCTGGAGGGCGTGAACGGTATAGAAAGCACCACCCATCACCCCCATCGCCAAAAAACCCCGGGCAATAGTGAAACTTCGAAAATTCGGATCCCGGCGAAAGATACGCCACAAGGTTCGCAAATACTCTTTTTTCGGCGGGGGAAGATTTTCTTTCTCCTCACGCGTCAAAGCTATGAAAATAAAAGAGACCAACATGGCTAAGATGGTGAGAAGAAAACAATACCCAAAGTTCCGGGCAAAAGGAAGCCTCTGGATAAAAAGCTCTGCCAGGCGCGACCCCCAGATCCCCATCAACGCTCCAATTCCATTTCCTAACGCGAAATAGACCCCTATCCGGGTGGGATTGATGACTTTCCCCACCATTTCCATCCACACCGGGGTGAGAATTCCCATTCCACCGAATGATACTGACAAAAGGAGAAAGAAAAGACCCAGAGCGGTCGCGGAAGAGAGGGAGGCCAGAAAAAAAGCCACCAGGGCGATCCCCAGGTACGGGAGTCGCTCCAACATGGTGAATTTTAAAATGAAAGGGAGCTTTCTCTCCAACCGGGAAGAATAGATCCCACAAAAAAGTGATGGAATGGACAAACCCAGATAATAGAGGGCAGGAATGAGTCCAATCTCGACATTTGTCGCCCCTAAGTTCCGGGCAAAAACCGGTAGGAGGGTGGTAGTGGAGGCCACCGCCGTCCCCAGACTGAAGAAAGCGTAATCCAGAGACCCGACGACAAAATTAAACGTAAAGTCTTTTTGGGTCAGCATGGGTTATCGCCTATTTTGCCGCCGTGAGGGCACCTGCTTTTTGTATTTAGGGTCAGTTTCCTCTTCTATCTCGGAATATTGAATAAAGGTACTGTCTCTCCCATTTTCCAAACTCCCGGTGACATCGATCAATTTGAACATTCTTTTCAAAAACTCTTTATCCTTTTTATCCCGATTCTCCCAGTGCCCGTTTCGCTCTCTCACCGCTAGGTCACCTCACCATGACTTCCCTCGTTGATCGACAAACCACTTGGTATAACAGGAAGGCTTCAACTCCCGAACAAAACGAGAAGGCTTCCGGATGAAGGATGGATTCCAGGTCCCCTCGGATACCAGGGGATAGGTCAGAAAGAGATAGTCCTTAGCCCGGGTACAGGCCACATAGAAGAGACGCCGCTCTTCCTCAATATCCTCTTCTTTTCCCACACTCCTTCCAGACGGGAATGCTCCCTCACAGAGCCAGATGATGAAGACCCCGGGCCATTCCAATCCCTTGGCCTGATGGATGGTGGAGAGGGTCAGTTTCTCATCCGGAATGGATCCAGCAGCCACATTCTCTCCTTCCAATTCACCCAGCAGGGCCAGCTCGCTCAAAAAATGATCCAATGAAGAATATTGCGTCGCAAAAGCGGAGAGCTGTTCAATATCCTGCAACCGGTCCCGATGATCCGGATACTTGCTGGAGAGATAATCTCCGTACCCCCGCTCGACAATGGTTTTGATCATGGTTCCCGGCTCAAAATCGATGGTTTCCAGCTCCGAAAGGAGGACACCGACCGTCGACAGGCTGGACCTGACACCAGAGGGGAGACTGACGGAAAGGGCCGATTGCCGGAAATACTCTAAGGGGTCAGCTGCCTCTTTCAGAACATTCCAGACCTTTTCCGAGCTCACCTTTCCAATTCCCGGATAGATCTTTAACATCCTTTTCCAGGCCATCTCGTCCCGGGGATTCGCAATCACCTTGAGGTACGAAATCACGTCCTTGATATGAGCCTGCTCAAAAAAACGAATCCCGGAACGAATATCAAAAGGGATCCCCCGCCGGGTGAGTTCGATCTGAAGTTCCAGGCTCTGGTAATGGGCCCGATACAGGACCGCGAGATCTTTCAGGGAGTAACCATTTTCCCGCATGGTGAGGATTTGCGAGGCCACAAATTCCGCCTGTTGGGGGACATTGCGGGTGGGAACCACCACCGGTTTTTCACCACTGGATCGAACGGGACGGAGCGTTTTGGCAAACTGCCGGGTATTGATGGCAATGATTCCATTGGCCAGGGAGAGGATGGGGGGAACACTGCGATAATTCGTCTCCAGTTTATAAATGGTACAGTCCGGGTAACGATGGGGAAAATCGATGATGTTGGCAAAATTCGCTCCCCGAAAAGAATAGATGCTCTGCGAATCATCCCCCACCACCAGAACATTCCGGTTTTCACTGGCTAAAAAATCAACAATCTCCGCTTGAATGAGATTGGTATCCTGGTATTCATCCACCAGGATAT
>JAPLGF010000171.1 GCA_026390275.1 Candidatus Atribacteria bacterium | reverse complement strand
GCGCCATGCGGTCACCTCGTACAACCGCAAGAGATTGATCGAGCAGAAAGTGCCCTTCATTGTTCCGGGTAATCAGATGTATCTGCCCATGCTGGGGATTGACCTGCGCGAGCACCTGAAGCGATTGCGGGAAAAGAAGCCCGTTTTCAGTCCCTCCACCCAGGCCTTGATCCTGCATGTCCTGTGGCGAAAAGAGACCGACAGGGTGACGCCGGCCGAAATTGCCCATCGCCTGGGATATTCCCCCATGACCATGACCCGAGCCTTTGACGAACTGGAAACAGCCGGCATCGGGGAGCATTCCGTGCAGGGGAAAGAACGGCATCTTCATTTTGCGGAAACGGGGAAGCCTCTTTGGGAAAAGGTGTTGCCTTATCTGAATACCCCGGTAAGGAAACGTCTCTATGTCGCTTCATCCATACAGACAGGAAACGGCCATTTGGCAGGGCAAAGTGCCCTGGCCCGTTACACCATGCTGGCGGAACCGAAGATTCCGATTCTTGCATTTTCGACTGACGAGTGGAAGGCGCGGATGCAGCAGGACAAGATTCTCGAGCTGACATTACCCGAGCCGGGGGCCTTCGAGATCGAACTCTGGAAATACGCCCCCGCCCAATTCGCCAATGAAGGAAGGGTGGACCGCCTGTCGCTCTATCTTTCGTTGAGAGGCAGCACCGATGAACGCATTCAGTTAGCTCTCGACGCGCTTCTGGAAGGTATGGAATGGTAAGGGATCTTGCCAAATTCCGGGAGCAATTCCGTGCTTATGTCGCCCAGTACGTGCTGATCGGCGACGCAGCCTGCGACCTTCTGATGGAAGAAGCGGGGTTGGAGTTCCGCGCCACCAAGGGTCTGGATATTGTCTTGAGCGTGGAAGCGCTCGATGCTGCATTCGTAAGTGCTTTCTGGGCGTTCGTCCGGGCCGGGAAGTATCAGACTCAACAGAGCGCAACCGGAGAGAGGCGATACTACCGCTTTCTCAAGCCTGAAAACGACGAATACCCATTCATGTTGGAGTTGTTTTCAAGAAAACCGGACATGCTTGAACTGGCCGAAGGCGCTCATCTGACCTCTATTCCGGTCGACGAAGAAATCTCCAGCCTCTCTGCCATACTCTTGAATGATACCTACTACGCCTTTCTGCATTCCGAAAAAAGAACCATTGAAGACATACCCATAGTTGGTCCAGAGCACCTTATTCCGCTCAAGGCGCGGGCATGGCTTGATCTCAGGGTGAAAAGGAGCAGGCGAGGCTGTCGACGCGAAATCCATTGCCAAACACAAGAACGATGTATTCCGACTTTACCGGGTGCTCGACCCAGCTTTCAAAACCGACATCCCAAAGGATATCCGCGATGATATGAGAGATTTTCTGGATGCGATGGTATCTGAACAGGTGGACCTCAAAAATCTGGGAATCAAAGATCAGGGTCTGAACTCGATTCTTGGTGATCTTCGGAGAATATATGTCTACGATTAACGAGATGCTTGTCCAAACCATCCGAGGTGCTGCCGTTTATAACCCCGACGTGCAGATGGTCCCGTCCTGCATCCTATGGCCGGACGGAGATCGTCAGTGAGAGCCGATAGCGGTGCGCCTTCAGGCCGAACCGCCCGAGTTGTTCATCCTGGGAGGCTATTGGCGGACAGTCTGAAAAAGACTTTGCCGCTAAAATGATGCGTGGACTCCCTCCTTACAGTGACTGCCATGGTATCCCGACCCCTGGTGCCGCACCTCGATGATGATAGTGTTTTTGCCGACGATCCTCTTCTCGGGGATGACTTCCCCATCTTGAATTCCCAAGATGTTTGTGAAATACTCTTTTTGAGACCTGGTCTTTTCCTCCTGGTTGGTAGATGGTTTTCCAACAACTATTCCCACACCGGAAAGGCAATGTCTCAACCCTTACCCACACAAATCGGGAAAGAATCCCAAAAAACCAAAATGAAAAACTCAATCCAGCAGAACTCAAACGACAGATCGTCAAAATCCAGAACCAATTGATTGATATTGCTTCTTTAAAAAATGATTCGGTTCCTCATCCCAAGGAGGAGAATTTGGTAGGGAATTTTAATTGAGACAACGAATCTATTTCATCAAGATTTTTATGTGAGGCATCACGGATAAATATTATGGATTACGTTGAGCTCTCCAGATGGGAATTATTTTCAACTT
>JAPLGF010000172.1 GCA_026390275.1 Candidatus Atribacteria bacterium | reverse complement strand
GAGGTGAACTCCACCTTCGCCGGGGAGTGAAACCGGAAGAAAAACACCGGGATATCTACCAAAAACTCCATATCCCGGAAGAACCCATGAAACCACGGAAGGTCTTCTTTTCCAGAACAGATATTCCATAGTGACGAGTTTTGAAAAAGAATCCCTCAATGGTGGGATTCTCTAAGCTTCCATGCGGAAGTTGGGTTAGAGTCTCATGGGGCTATTCCGTCGGTTCCGGCAGGTCGAGTAGAAATCGCCATGCCGGAACCACCTCGATGGTTCCACCTCCGGCCTCAATCCGCTCGTCCTCGTTCCGGGTTACGATGGTTCCGGTTTTCAGGCCGAGTTCCACCATCGTTTCGCCTAAAGCCGCCGTCTCCCGTTTCCGCGTCTGCGGTTCGGCCAGGGACTCGCACACCTGGACCAGCATCCGCGAGCGACCGCGTATCGGGACGATGAAGTCGACCTCCCGACCGGTCTTCGTCTTGTAATAGTAGATCTCCGGGTGAAGACGCCGAAGCGCCGTATATACGAGGTTCTCCAGGAGATGTCCGGAGTTGACCAGAATCCCCGACGACACGGAGGTGACCAAGGCGTGATCGATGCAGTAGACTTTTTTCGGATTGGTGTTGCTGCGCGCGAGCGACGCGTCGAATATCCTCACGGTGAACAGGAAATAGGCGTCCTCGAACCACTCCAGGTAATCCGACACCGCGGATTTGGGGGCCTTGTGGCCCAGCGATTTGAGATACCCTGTGAGGCGGTTGACGGAGTAGAGCGAGGCGGTATTGTCCACCAGCCAGTGTGCCAGATCGGTCACCGCCTTCGGGTGCGAAACGTCGTGGCGCTCGATCAGGTCCCGAAACAGGATGGCGTGAAGGTATTCCTGGTGGGTTTTGATCCGCAGGTTCCGGCCAAGGCCGGCAACCTCGGGGAAACCGCCGGTCTCCCAGTATTCTTCGAAGGTCTTCTGGACGAGGAGACGCTTCTTCGTCGACAGCACGCCTTCGCTCTCGATTCCTTTGTAGTCCAGGAATTCCCGGAACGAGAATGGAAACATTTCCCATGACAGCGCCCGCCCGCGCATCTGGGTGGCGATCTCCTTCGAGAGCATCCTGGCCGACGAGCCCGTGAGATAGACCTCGCATTTTTCCGTGCGCATCAAACGGTCGACGAATGGCTCCCAAACGGGAGCCGCCTGAATCTCGTCGAAGAAGCAGTAGACCGTCTCGGTGTATTTTTTCTCCGGGTAGATGGAGTAATAGGCTTCGGTAATCAGGCCCAGGCTGTCCTGCCGCAGGTTGTGAAGGCGGTCGTCGAAAAAGTTCAGGTACAGGATGTTCTGCCTGGGGACCCCGCCGTCCAGCAGTCGCTGGATAACCTGGAACATATAGGTCGACTTGCCGCTCCGGCGTACCCCGATGCAGACGGTGGCCTTGCCGTGAACCGTCTCGATACGCAAGCGCCGGGGCACCCCGGTCTCCAGCCGGGTTTCCTGAAAGTCCAAGATGATGGATTTGATCGTCTCTATCATCGGGTCGCTCCTGGACATGGTTATTACTGATTGCGCCATGAACCGGTAACAATTATAGCCGATTATGCCTGAATGTGTCAACAATAATTTCCGGTTTCAGTAAACTGTCTGCGAACGCCGCCCGGGTCGGGGCCATGGAGGTCGAGCAGAGCATCAATCCTGGATTCCCATTGTCAGGAGGCATATCTGCAACATTTTCCGGGAAAGCCAGTTGCAGGAAGAATCGGTCGTTACGGATTTCTTGACAACTGACGGAACCGGAGAAATAACTTAGGTGACAGGCCCTATACTTTCCGGACTCATTCATCAATTTCGATCGGGGAATTCCACATGCTATCGTTTTATGCATATTATTTCATGATCAGTAAATGCTATTTTTGACTGGGGGAATTTTTTTGCCAAATACATATGAGGTGAAATGGGAAAGTAAAGATTAATACAGTATAATAAAAAATGGTGGGTTAATATGAGAAAAGAGATTTTGGAAAAGCTGAAAGTAATGAGTCGAATATTGAAAGAAAATTATCATGCCAGGCGTGTTATTATTTATGGTTCTTATGCTTTTGGAACTGAAACCGATGAAAGTGACATTGATCTTTTGGTAGTTGCTCCAACCCAGGAGAAATGGTTGGATAGAATGGCGACTGTACGTCGTTTAATTCGGGAAGAAAAAAGAGGAATCCCGGTTTCGCCTTTGGTTATTACTCCTGAAGAACTTTCGAGAAGAGCCAACTTAGGAGACCAATTTATCCAGGAAATTTTAGAGAAAGGTATCGATTTATGAATGATGTAGTCGTTGAATGGTTAAAGATTGCCCGAAAAGATTGGTATCGTATGAAATGAATGGTGGAAAACGAAGACCTTGAAGCTGCCGGATTTTACCTTCAACAGCCATTAGAGAAATTTTTAAAAGCATTCCTTCTGAAAAACGGGTGGCAATTAAAAAAGATCCATGAACTTGATACTTTATTGGATAATATTCTGATTATTTTGCCAGAACTAAAAGAATATCCAGAAACCTGTGAACGTGTTTCTGGATATTATATGCTTGATCGATATCCTACTTTTTTCTCATCAGATATTTCATTACAAGATTTAAAAGAAGATATAAGTAAATCAGAGAAGCTTATTCATTTATTATTTCCTGAAGAAAAGATTAATATTGCCATTTAGGTAGGGGAGGTTGGCATTTTGGTTACACCTCCTGAAGATTAAAATCCCCCCTTCGCCCCCTTTACAAAAGTGGGAAAAAATCAGCGATGCGAAGTGGGAATTCATCCTCACTCAGTGCGGTAAGTATCATGGTATAATTTTTCTTAGAAGTAAAAAAAAATGAACTCAGGATTCTCTCAATGACCAATCGGTATCAAGACTGGAGGGAACAGGAGATTCGGGATCTGGGGAAAGCCAGGCTCGATTGCCAACACGAGTACTGGGAGTGGACGGGCTTCACTGCTCAGCAATCAGCAAAAAAAGTACTAAAAGGTTTAGCAATATGGTTGGGTCTGGAGGTGTGGAGACATTCGCTCACCGATTTGATCAAGGTACTTCGCAAGTTCCTTGAGGTTCCTGAAGAAATCCTGGAATGTGCTCAAACACTTGATATTGTTTACATTCCTTCTCAATATCCCAATGGTTTTACTTCGGGGAAGCCAGCAGATTACTTCAACAAAAAGAACGCCGTGGAGGCCATCGGTGCGGCAGATGATATCATCGTAAAATTGATGAAATTTGTAAACATATTTCATTTCAAAAAATAGGACACATTGAAAAGTGATAAAATGTTAATAAACTTGGGGGAGCTATTCATATGGAAATAAGTTATGTTGTTTGGCAGGAGGGGAAATATTACGTTTCTCAATGTTTGAATTTTGAAATTTCCTCGTTTGGAGAAACTCTTGAAGAAGCTATCAATAAACTTAAAGAAGCGGCTGAACTTTATCTCGAGGGAGAAAACATTGATATAACTGAAATAAATAAGATTATCGTGGGGAAAGAAAGAGTAAATGTCTAAGCTTTATTCCTCAAAAGACATCGAACAAGTATTACTTATCCTGGGATTTTACTTTGTGACCCAAAAAGGGTCACATGGAAAATTTAAAAACGAAGAAGAAAAAATTGTTATTCTTCCAATGAATAAAGCTGAGATACCAATGGGTACTTTTCGTAGCATATTAAAACAGGCTGCAATAGATAAAAATACTTTCATTAGATTTTTAAAAAAATAAAAAGCATTGAGGTAGTTTAACTTAGAAAGTGTCCGACTTTCTTTGGTTCTCATGAGATTTTTTGGGCTTCAATTTAAAAAAGCCTCAATAAATTTTTACCCTATTTCTTCAATCGCCTTTACCCACCACTCAAATTCGTTGGGGAAATTCTTGTAATTCTCTTCAAACCAATTCACCATATCTCCATCATAAAAACCACCTCGGTCGAAGGATTCTTGAAATTCTTCAAAGGTCATTCCCATCCGAATCGCTAAAATGTGATCTCTGGCCCCAATATTATCGCCAGGATTGGTTCTTAATAACTTACGCAATAAATTGAGCGCATCATGGGTTTGGTTTTCCATCCAGAAATATAATGCTTTA
>JAPLGF010000035.1 GCA_026390275.1 Candidatus Atribacteria bacterium | reverse complement strand
TTAATAAAGAGTTAAGAAGTGATAAGGTATTAATTTTAGAGTTCAATATTGTTGTTGGTTTTTCCTTTTTTCTTTTGTTGACTTACTCATAGGTGATCTGTTATTTTTATAACAATTATTGTGAGTAATTTAATCCAAATTTAAACTTCATCAACTCATGGAGTTATTGGTCAGGGTTTCATATTAATACTGCAAAACATTTTTATCAGAAAGGGGGTGATGGTTCCGTTCGTTTAAGAGGGGATCGGTTTGTTACCTGGTAAAGAGGGATTCGTTTTTGAATTTCAACTGTATTTAATTTCAGAGGAGGGGTTAACGTGAGAAAAGTAACTTGGATCCTAGGTCTTTTGGTTATTTGTTTGTTCACCACTTCCGCATTTGCTCTCTCAGAATTTCCCAAGGCCAAAGATTATCTCAATGAGAAGAACGTGTCGTCGGTCATCTTGCAAAAAGCTCCGCTCCCCGATGATTATTTATTTCCCAATGACTGGGTCAAGACCTTTGATTGGGCAGCGGTGAGAAAGCAATTTGAAGGAACCGAAATCACCATCGCCGGTGAAGGTACTGACATGGGTGCTCCCCAGATGTTCGTGGATCATTTCCAGAAGCTTTCCGGCATCAAGGTGAACTTGATCGGTATTCCTCCTGAGAACCTCTTCGAAAAACTCCTGATCGCATTTGCTTCCAAAGTCAGTACCTATGATGGAATCGAATACTATTCAGTGAACCAGCCGGTATTTGCTTCCTTTTTGGAAGATTTAGGACCGTACATCGATAAATACAAATATGACTGGAATGATTGGCTTCCCTTGTGGCAGGAATTCTGTACCCTGGATGGAAAAGTGCTGGCATTGCCGTATGATTGTGATGCCCAGTTCTTTCTCTCCCGGGCGAAATTCTTGAAAGATGCCGGTTATGATCGGAACCCACAAACCTGGGATGAAGTGGTCGAGTACTGTGAAAAGCTCAAAAACGTTCTGCCGGCTGATGTCTACCCGATGGGTTTGATGGCAAACCGAAGCTTTTTCTTGTTGGAAACTTTTGTAGATATTGCAGCTTCGTTTGGAATGAATCTCTTAAAACCGGGGACCTGGGAACCGGGAATCAACAGCCCAGAAGGCGTCAAGGCTCTGGATTTCACCAAAATGCTCCTGGATAAATACTGTGCTCCGGGCTCAACCACCTGGGGATACACCGAACACTTAGAAGCTTGGAACGCCGGGCAGTTTGCCATGTGCATGCAGTACCCCAACCAGGAATCCTACAATCCTGGAATGGCCCGAATTGCTAGCGAAGAAAGATGGCATAGCATTATCCCGAAAGGACCGGGTGAAAAAGGAAGATATGCTCCAGACGGGACTTACACCACTTCAATTTTGGGAATCCTAAAGAACTCCAAGAATAAAGACGCCGCTTTCCTGTTCACCTCTTTCTTGAGCAGCTCGGAAGTATCATTCATCTACACCATCACCGGAACCGGGCTGGACTTTGGAAGAAAGTCAGTGTTTGAAAATCCGATTACCCAGAAGATGTATATGAATAACCAAGCCTGGCTGGACAGTGCGCCGTACTTCTATTTCTTCCCCAGAATCATCGAGCTTCCTGATCTGGTCTCCTCCATCGTACCCCATCTCCACGATGCGGTTACCGGAGCGGTCTCATCTCAAGAAGCTCTGGATTTGGCTGCGGAAGAGTGGAAAGCTATCCTGGATCAGGGCGGCTACTACGGTCCTGATGCTCCACCACCGCAAACACTCTGGATGCAAGACGTACTTAACGCCAAGAAATAGGAATGGAAATCAGTCATTTTTTAGCTCCACCCTCGAAGGAGGGTGGAGCTAAAAAGGGGGTTAGATCGTGAAAAAGAAAAGAAAATCATCACCTTTTCTCTATATTCTTCCCTGCGTGGCATTCCTCCTCATTTTTATCATTGCTTATCCCTTTGGATATAATATTTATGCCAGCATGTATCGCTACAGTCTCACCAACCCGACTAAAATGTCTTTTGTCGGAATCGGGAACTTTGTTAAACTTTTCAACGACAAATATTTTAAAAACTCGGTGGTGGTCACCACCAAAATTGTATTATTGACCCTGATCATCGAAGTATTCGTCGGGCTGGGAATCGCTCTTCTCTTGCACAATGAGTTTAAAGGAAGGAATATCATTCGGGTTTTATTCATGATGCCGCTGGCGACGGTGCCGGTCATCAACGGCTATCTTTTTAAACTACTCTTCTTTCCCAGCGCCAGCGTTATCAATGATATGTTGATGAAAATCGGAATCCTGAAAGAACAGGTTCAGTGGTTGAACTACACCGGCACTGCCACCTTTGCGATGATCGCCACCGACTGCTGGCAGTGGATTCCCTTCATCGTGGTCATTTTATTCGCCGGGCTGGAATCGATCCCGGTAGAACCCTATGAGTTGGCGAAAATGGATGGGATGAAATCATTCAAGATTTTTTTTAAGGTTACTCTCCCTCGCCTCAAATTTGTTTTAACTATTGCCATCTTGATCCGTTTCATGGACCTTCTCCGCTTGTTTGATACCGTTTTCGCTCTCACCATGGGAGGTCCCCGGAGTGCAACCGAAACCATCGCTTATTATATCTATCGTACCGGTTTTAAAACCTTTAATGTGGGCATGGCTTCGGCAAGCTCGATCGTGGTCTGGGCGGTGATTTATATCGTTGCCTTTATCACCATCCGACAGGTTTTCGGCAGAAAAGGAGTAGAAGCATGATGAGAAAGGGTAGAGCCAATCTCAGAAAGATCGTGGTTTATGTCGCCATCGCTATCCTGTGTTTTTTATTTGTTTTTCCCATGTACTGGATGATCACCACCACTTTTAAGCTGAGGACCGAGACCATCGTTTTCCCCCAAATTTATTATCCGCGAACTCCCAATATCGATGCCTATCGTCATGTTTTTGCCACGACTCAGTTTCCTCTTTATTTTAGAAATACTGTGATTGCCGGGGTATTCGGTACTCTCATTGGCTTGGCATTCGGGATACCGGCTGCCTATGGTGCCTCGCGTTTCAATTTCAAAGGGAAAAATGATCTCATGTTTCTCATCTTGAGCACCCGATTCCTTCCGCCGATTACCGCGGTTTTGCCCCTGTACATTTTGTATCGTAACTATCAATTGCTGGATAGCCTGCTGGGATTATCCCTGATTTACGCTGCCATCAGCATTCCCCTGACCAGCTGGGTGTTGAAGACTTATTTTGATGAAATTCCCCGGGAACTGGAGGAAAGCTATATGCTTGACGGCCATTCCCGATTAAAGACTTTTTTCCGGATCGTGATGCCGTTGAGTGCTCCCGGGATCGTTTCGGTTTCACTTTTATCAATCGTTGGTTCCTGGGGAGAATTCCTTTTTGCCCTGGTTTTGACCTCCACTCAATCTGCCAAGACCATTCCGGTGGGGGTGGCGGAACTTTCGGGAGATATCGGGATCTTATGGCAGGAAATTTGTGTATTCGGCGTTTTTGCCCTGATCCCGGTTGTGGTCTTTATGATCGCCATTCAACGCAATCTCATCCGCGGATTAACCATGGGAGCGCTTAAATAAAAGGGGTGAAGTCAGTGTCAGCACGGACTGAGAGTAAATCGTCTCTGATTTTTCAAA
>JAPLGF010000128.1 GCA_026390275.1 Candidatus Atribacteria bacterium | reverse complement strand
AGCTGGTTTTTTTGAGGCTCAAAGCGATTTTATCGAACCGGTTGGGAACCGGATCATAATCCATCTTATATCCAATGAACTCAAAATCAAAGCCAAGATCGAGAAAATCAAAAATATCAACCCTGGATCAAAGGTATGGGTGCAATTTCCCCCCGACCGGATTTTACTTTTTGATCCCAAGACGGGAAATAAGATTTATCCATAGAATAAAAAAATCGAGAGGAGGATAGGCGATGAAAGCCGCATTCTTAACCAGTCCCAGGGTGATTGAAATTCGGGAAACCCCCGATCCGAAAATCGTGAAGGAAAATCAGGTCAAAGTGAAAGTGAGAAGTGTGGGCGTATGCGGGTCCGATGCCCATTTCTATATGGATGGCCGATTGGCGGGGTGGGTGGTGAAAGAACCCCTGATTTTAGGTCATGAGTGTTCCGGGGATGTGGTGGAAGTGGGTAAGGGAGTGAAAAAGATCAGGGTGGGAGACCGGGTGGCGGTGGAGCCGGGCATTCCCTGCCGCCAGTGTGAATGGTGCAAACGGGGTGAGTATCACCTCTGTCCGGATATGGTCTTTTATGCCGTTCCCGGTGTTCATGGCGCCTTTGCCGACTATGTGATCAGCGAAGAAGATTTCCTCTTTCTCCTTCCCGATAACCTGTCCTATGAAGAGGGAGCCTTGATGGAACCGCTTGCGGTGGCGGTGGAAGCCATGAAACTCGGCAATCTCCAGTTAGGGGATTCGGTGGCGATCCTGGGAGCGGGAACCATTGGTCTCCTATGCACCCAGGCCGCCTTAGCCGGAGGAGCCACTGATATTTACGTGAGCGACATCAACCCCATGAAATTAGAATTCGTCAAACAGTATTCCAAAAACCGGATCACCACCATCGATGCCAGCCAGACCGATACTCTCGGTGAGGTGATGAACCTGACCAAAAACCGGGGAGTCGATAAAGCCTTTGAAACCGCCGGAACCTTTGAGACCTTTCACCTGGCACCGATGGTGACCCGTCGGGGGGGAAGAGTCACCCTGGTGGGTATTCCTCCTTTCAAAGAATATCCCTATCGGGCTTCCGACCTCTTTGATCGAACCGTGACCATCAATGCCGTCTACCGCTATGCCAACGATTATCCGATCGCCCTTCGCCTGGCCGCCAAAGGCCTGGTCAATCTCCTGTCGATCGTCTCTCATCGATTCAGTCTGGATGAAATCCATAAAGGTCTGGAGATCACCG
Source organism: Candidatus Atribacteria bacterium (assembly GCA_026390275.1). Classification (GTDB taxonomy): domain Bacteria; phylum Atribacterota; class Atribacteria; order Atribacterales; family Atribacteraceae; genus JAPLGF01. The sequence continues at coordinate 8,496 of JAPLGF010000128.1, read as the reverse complement.
CCACCCGCAGTGACAATGTCATCAAAGCGGTGATGAATCGGTAGGGGTAGTTTTTCTATCGGTAAAGGAATACAATGGGATTCATCATATCGATAGAAGGGGGGTTTCATCTCGATGTTCAAATTTGGAGTTGACACCTTTATCTGGAGCGAGGCCTTTTCAGAAAAGGACCTGTGGATCATTCCCAAGGCAAAAGCTCTGGGTTTCGAAGTGCTGGATATCTCCATCAGTAAACCGGAAACTTTTCCCACCCAGCTGGTAAAAGAGAAAGTGAAGGAAACTGGTATCGAAGTGGTGACCACCACCACCCTCAACAAACCAACCAATCTCATCTCGTCCGATCCCGCTGTCCGGAAACGGGGGGTGGACATCATGAAGAAAATGGTGGATATCAATGTCGAACTCGGTTCCCAGATCATCGGAGGAGTGAGTTATGCCGCCTGGGGATATCTGAGCGGGAAACCGAGAACCGAACAGGAATGGGCCTGGTCGATCGCCGGAATGAAAGAAATCGCTCAATATGCCCAAGAAAAGGGTGAGATGGTGATTGCGGTGGAGCCGGTCAACCGATTTGAAACCCATTTCTTGAACATTGCCGAAGACGGAGTTCGCTATTGTCAGGAGGTGGGGTTTGACAACGTCAAGGTCCATCTTGATTCTTTTCATATGATTCAGGAAGAGACCAGCTTCCGGGAAGCGGTGGAAACCTGCGGGAAAAAATATTTGGGGTATGTGCATGTCTGCGAGAGCAACCGCGGCATCCCCGGAACCGGTCTGGTTCCCTGGAAAGAATTTTTCGTCGCACTGAAAGACATCGGTTACACCAGTCCCCTGGTGATCGAGTCCTTTGATCCCAGTTTTGAAGAGCTGAATCGGAATTGCGCCATCTGGAGAAAACTGGCTGAATCGGGCGAAGTTCTTGCCATCGAGGGATTGAAAAATCTCAAAAGGATTGCTCAAGAGGTGGATGGATAGCTGATCAGGTCGGGAGACCCTACCCGGGTGAATATAAAGGTTTCCTTTTTACCGGTCAATAAAACCCACTTTAGAAAAAGGGGTAGGGGGATTTGTATTTCTCATTTTGAAGGGGGATTATCCAGGTGAAAATCAGTATGCATACCTATGCCTTTGGTCCACACGGGGGATGGGTTCCCACTTATCTGATTGAAGAAGCAATTAAAAGGATCGCGAAATTAGGCTATGACGGGGTGGAACTCGATGCTGCCCGGCCTCACGTTTGGCCTTATGATATCGACCAGGAACACCGGGTCGCCTTGAAGAGACTGATCAAAGAATGTGGTTTGGAAGTCCCGGCGATCAGCGGGTATTATTTTGGAATGAACTTCGCCAGCCCCCTGAAGCCCGAGCGAGAAGCTGCCACCGATTATCTGGTTCATTGTGTAGAATTGTGCGCTGATCTGGGAGCCAGGGTATTGGTGGTGGTTCCGGGGGTCGTGGTCTATGGAACACCCTGGAAAGAGGCCTGGAACCGATCGCTCGATCAGTTGAGACCGGGAATAAAGAGAGCGGAAGAGTTGGGAGTGTTGATGGGTATCGAATTTGTGAATTCCCTCTGGTCGAATCTGGTGACGACTTCCTGGCAAGCGGTTGACTTTATGAAAGAGTGTTGCTCCACCCAGGTAAAATTGGTATTGGATTCGGCTCATGCCTTTTACGGAGGAGAAAATATTGTCGATGTGGTGCAGTCTTTCGGAAAAGATTTAGTTCATGTTCACTTTTAAGATTGTCTAACCGGTGCTCCGGAAGTTCGGGCGGTTCCCGGTCAGGGGGATGTGGATTTAATCTCCTTTTATCAATCCTTGAAAGAGATCGACTACAGAGAGTACCTGACTGTGGAGCTCTGGGGGAGCCAGCCGGAAAAGTATGCTCGTGAGGCTTTGGAAAACACCAAAAAAATAATCTCTGGTTGTGAATAAGATTTTTTGGGATCTGAAGAAATTTTATCCTGTTCTCAGGAGGAATGAGCCATGGATTTTGTTCCATTTGATGGGAGTTTTCAGTTAACCGGAAAAATAGCGGTGGTGACCGGAGCCGCCAAGGGAATTGGGAAGGCTATCGCTTTGATGTTTGCTCAAAAAGGGGCTGATCTGGTTTTGGTGGACTTTGCTGATGAAGTTGATCAGACCTTGAAAGATATCGAAGGGATGAGTCGCAAGGCAATCGTGGTGAAAGGAGATATAACCAAATCGGAAACCCTGCAGAGAATTCTGGATGCCGGACTCGATAAGTTTGGAAGGATGGATATTCTGGTAAACAATGCCGGGATCTCCCGGTTAGATAACGCAGAAAATTTATCGGAGAAAGATTGGGACGAGGTGATCGCGGTCAACTTAACTGCTCAATTCAGGCTGGCTCAGGTGGTTGGTCGACAGATGATTAAACAAAGATACGGGAAGATCATTAATATCGCTTCCAAGGCGGGTCTGGTGGCTTTACCGAAACATGTCGCCTATATGGCCAGCAAGGCCGGATTGATTGGAATCACCAAAATTTTAGCCCTGGAATGGGCTGGTTATAACATCAACGTCAATGCCATCGCTCCCACCGTCATCCTCACCGAACTCGGTCAAAAAGCCTGGGCGGGGGAAGTGGGAGAAGCGATGAAGAAAAAGATACCGGTAGGTCGCTTCGGGTATCCCGAGGAAGTCGCCGCCGCCGCTTTGTTTTTAGCCAGTGACGCCTCCAATTTGATTACCGGGGAGACTCTGGTTATCGATGGAGGATATACCATTCAGTAAGGCATAAATTGGCGGGGGGCGGGGAGACTCTTAGAACCAAATGAATCAAGGTTTCGCAATGACCGGCTTTTTAACTGATTACTGGTCACAGTTTTTATATAAGGAGGGATAGCCTTGGAAGAAAAACCCTATTCTCTCACTTTTACCCTGCAAGGAAAAACCGCTTTGATCACCGGGGCGGCCCGGGGAATCGGGAAAGCCATCGCCGAAGTCTTTTCTCACCAGGAGGCCAATATCATTCTGGTTGACATCGACCGGGAAGTCCTCACCACCGCTGGTGCTCTTTCCAGCTCCACCACCAGGAATCTTCCCATCATTGCCGATGTAACCAAAAATGCCGATCTGGAAAAAATCCGGGATGAAAGCCTTAAGGTCTTTCCCCACATCGATATCTTGGTCAATAATGCCGGAGTGGCCTTTCTCGATGATGCCGAGAATCTCCCCGAAGAATACTGGGATAAAACCATGGCGGTGAACTTAAAAGCTCCTTTCATGCTCTCCCAACTCATCGGTCGAGAGATGATCAAACAGAAAAAAGGCAAGATCATCAACATCGCATCTCAAGCCGGAGTGGTGGCTCTGGATAAGCATGTGGCCTATTGCACCAGCAAAGCCGGGATCATCGGCATGACCAAGGTCCTCGCCCTGGAATGGGCTGGCTATAATATCAACGTCAATGCCATCGCTCCCACCGTCATCCTCACCGAACTCGGTCAAAAAGCCTGGGCGGGGGAAGTGGGGGAGGCCATGAAAAAGAAGATTCCCCTCCGTCGCTTCGGGTATCCCGAGGAAGTCGCCGCCGCCGCCTTGTATCTGGCTTGTGATGCCTCCAACCTGGTGACCGGTGAGACCCTGGTTATTGATGGAGGTTATACCATTCAATAGCAGGTTATTCCAAACTTTTGAAAAAAAATACAAAAAGTTATTATTCTCCATAGTATAGTGGTAGAATAGATACATTATTGTTAGGTTCGTATGAAAGGTAATGTTACCAGAAAAGGAAGGAGGGGTTTGTATTTTTAAATTGTGTGTAGGGGATAATTTTCAAGGGAGGGGATAAGGTTATTAAAAATCTGATTTTCTTGGTTGCATTCAAGCTTTTCGTATTTTCTCAAGAAATATATGAATCAGAAATTGAAGAATCCTTCGATATTGAAACCCATGTTGAATAGCTGAGACAGGTACCCTCCCACATTCCATTCGTCACAAAAAAATTCTCGGTAATATTTCTCCCGTTTAAACAAAGCCATCAGTAAAAAGAGACCCATACCGTTTCCTGGCACCATTAGAAAATGAAAATATCTCCCTCACCTTCCCTCTTTTCCTCAACCAAGTGGGGAGAGGGGAAAAAAGAAGGGACGAGAAGGGACAACGGTAGGGAACATCTTTTCCAACTCAACATCATTTTCAGGGTAGAGTAGGAAAAACGGATAAAGTCTGAGTTCAAGGAGGTGGGATCGAGGAAAGAAGAAAAATGTATATTAGGCATCGAGTATTAGATGGTAGTTATATTCATCTTGGAACACAGTATACAAAGGAGGAAAAGACGTGTTTAGAAAGAACATGGTATGGTTGTTGGTGGTCATGTTGGTTTTGGCCCTTGCCTCTGTTGCTTATGGATGGAGCTTGGAAGAAGCGGCAAAGCAGTATGCCGGGGTAACGATCCGCTTCATTACTGAAACCACCCCGCCAAGCTATTGGGTGGAGGAAGCGTTACCAGAATTTGAAAAAGTTACCGGTATCAAAGTCATCGTGGAAAGACAGGCTCACCCCCATCTGGAAGAAAAAGCCCTCATGGATTTCGCATCCAAAACTGGAATATATGACGTATTTAATATGGACTATTCCTGGACGGGAAAATATGTTAAGGCGGGTTATATTGAACCGTTTGAGCAATACATGAATAATCCCAAACTGGTCGATCCGAACAATGGTCTCAAGGATTTTTATCCTCTCATGTGGCAAGGGACGATGTGGGATGGAAAAGCTTACGGCTATCCATTCGACAGTGTGATTCAATATTTGTTCTGGAATAAAACTATTTTTGACAAATACGGTGTGGCTGGCCCACCGAAAACCCCGGATGAATGGATGAGCTCGATGGAGAAGCTGAACCATCCTCCCGATCTTTACGGGACGGGTATGATGGCGAAGCGCCATCTCTCCGTTGTTTGCGAATGGCTCTGTGTTCTCTGGGCTTTCAAGGGACAGCTCTATGATGATAAGTACTCTGTCATGCTCAATGATGAAAACGGAATCAAGGCTACCGAATTTTATAAGAAGATGACCAAGTTTGCTCCTCCGGGAGTGACCACCTGGACCTGGGATGATGTAAGTACCGCCCTGCAACAGGGGACCATCGCCCAGTCGGTACAATGGGATGAAAACTACGGTAGCATGGAGAACCCCGAAGAATCGAAGATTGTTGGTCAGATGCGTTATGCCCCGGTTCCATCCTTCGGTGATCCAGTATCCCACTATGGAGGCTCCAGTCTGTGCGTTCCGACCTCTTCCAAGAATAAAGAGGCGGCATTCCTTTTCATTCAGTGGGCAACCAGTCAGGATATTCAGAAACGGGGAGTGGGGAAGGGTTCTTCTCCTACCAGAGTATCAGTGTATGAGGTTCAAGAGTTCAGAGATAAGTTCCCAAGCTTTAGTGCCACTGATACTGCCGCCGCTACCACGGGTTGGAGACCGCGGATCCCTGAATGGGACGATATGGTGGAAATCTTAGCATTGGAAATCAACTCGGTGGTTGCTGGAGCGAAAGATGTGAAGGCAGCTCTTGACGATTCAGCACCGAAAATCGATGCTCTTCTCAAGAAGGGTGGCTATAAATAGGCGGAGCGTTTTTGAGAGTACCATAGAAACAAGTTCGTTATGCAGGGAGAGAGTACTCTCTCCCTGCATAACGAAAGGGGGAAAAGAAATTGTCTGGCAGACACTTATCTTTGTTTCAACGTTTTGGGTTCTGGATCTCCAGCTCCGAGAACAAATTCAAATGGTCTCTTCTCCTTCCGACTCTTATTCTCCTGGCATTGATCACGGTATACCCCACCATTTACGCTTTTAATCTTGCTCTTTCCGATTATAACCTGGCACGTTCCGCCGACAGCCTGCAAGGATATATTGGTCTGCAAAATTTCCGGGAAATTCTCAAAGATCCGTCTTTTTGGAGCTCCTTAAAGACGACGATCTTCTTCACGGTGGTGGTTGTTTCCATCGAATTTTTCTTGGGGTTGGCCATCGCACTCATCCTGCAAGGAACGGTCACCGGGTCCAAAATCGTACGAACCATAATTCTCCTCCCCATGATCATGGCCCCAATTGTGGTGGGACTGATCTGGACCTATTTGTATCAATCAGAATTTGGATTGGTCACTTTCATTCTCCGAAAAATTCATATCATGAGTTACGAGTCTGCCCCCCTTGCCCGTGTGGGGACGGCACTGCCTTCGTTGATGTTTGTGGATATCTGGCAATGGACTCCTTTCCTCATCATGGTTTTGCTGGCGGGATTGGAAGCGCTTCCCACGGCTCCCTATGAGGCAGCTCGAATCGATAAAGCGTCCCCGTTCCTGGTCTTTCGTAAAATCACCCTTCCTCTCCTGAAACCGGTCATTCTTATTGTACTGGTTCTCCGGATCATGGATGCAATTCGGGTGTTTGATATCGTCTATGCTTTGACGGAAGGGGGACCGGGAGAAGCGACTGATGTCCTGAGTATGTTCATCTACCGGAGTGCATTCTATCTCTGGGGAATCGGTAAAGCCTCGGCGATATCGTTTATTTTGCTCTATATTATTATGATCGTTTCGGTAATCCTGGTGAACCTTTTAAGCCGCACCAAAGAAACTGTTTAGTTTTTCTGGAATCCCAAAAATTGAGGTCAGGAGTGGTTTGTTGTGGAGAATAACAGGAAAAAAGTAGTTATAGCGATTATTATTATTGGAATCATTCTGTTCGTGAATATCCTCCCTTTTTTGTGGTTGATTCTCACTTCTTTAAAAACCCGGCTCGACATTTTTGCCATCCCTCCTAAGTTCATCTTTCATTCCACCTGGAAAAATTTTATTTCTGCATTTACCAAGAGAAATTTTCTCCCCATGTTCTACAATAGCCTTATTATTTCCGCCTGTACCACTTTCTTATCCCTGGCAGTGGGAACCCTGGGTGCCTATTCTTTGGCTCGTTTTAAGTTGTTTGGAGATAAGCACATTTCATTCTGGATTTTAAGTACCCGTATGTTTCCTCCCATTGTCCTGGTGATTCCCTTTTTCATCATGGCTACCCGTTGGGGATTGCATGATTCCAGACTCTTGTTGGTTATTGTTTACACCACCTTTAACCTTCCCTTTGTGGTCTGGATCATGCGGAGTTTCTTTGAGGATATTCCCTATGATTTGGAGAAGGCAGCTATGGTTGATGGGTATTCCCGTTGGGATGCTTTTTGGAAAGTTGTTCTTCCCCTGAGTGCTCCGGGATTGGTCACAACTGCCATACTCTGCTTCATCTTTTCCTGGAATGAATTTTTATTTGCCAACGTTTTAACTGCGGCTATGGCAAAAACTGTTCCGGTTGGAATCCGGGGTTTGGTCACATCCCGGGCAGTCGAATGGGGTGAAATCGCAGCCGTAGCATCACTTCAGGTCATTCCGGTTCTGATTTTCACCTTTGCTGTCCAGAAATATATCATTCGCGGGTTGACTTTGGGAGCAGTCAAGGGATGATCAGGAGCATGAAGAGAGAAAGATACTGAAAAGGGAGTGACACAGTATGGATTTCGGTTTCGGGGATCGAATTTTCGTATCAGTCATGACGATGTTTGGGCTGGCTTTTTTATGGCTGGCCTGGTGGGAAGCTTTTCTTCCTCTCTGGCTGGTCCCGCTTATTGGTCTGGGGTTTGCCCTAACGCTTGTCATTCCCTGGTATCGACGTTATAACCGGGAACGAGAAGAGGGAAGAAAACAGTTGCAACGGATGAAAAATGGGAACTTGAGAAGGGTGGTTGAATGATGGCCAGTGTGACCCTGAAAAACGTCTGGAAAAAATATGGTCATATGACAGCATTAAAAGGGATTGACCTGGAAGTGAAGGATGGAGAATTGTTAACCATCCTGGGTCCTTCGGGAGCGGGAAAAACATCACTGTTACAGACCATCGCCGGCGTAGAAAACATTGCTGCGGGAGAAATTTACATTGATACGAAGAGAGTGGATGAACTGGCACCTCCCGAAAGAGATGTGGCAATGGTGTTTGAAACCTATGCCCTCTATCCGAATAAAACAGTGTTTCAAAACATGGCTTTTCCGCTTCATTCCCCTTTCCGAAACCTGAAAAGAGATGATATCGAAAAAAATGTTAGGAATATAGCAAAGTTATTGCAGATTGACGGGCTTCTTGATCGTAATGTAGCTCAATTGAGTGGTGGTCAGCGACAACGAGTGGCTCTGGGTCGCATGCTGGTTCGAAACCCCAAGATTTTTTTGATGGATGAGCCTATTGCTCATTTGGATGCCAAATTGCGTCATCGTTTGAGGGGAGAACTCAAAATTATCCAAAAAAAATTTGGAATCACCACCCTGTATACCACACATGATTACCGGGAAGCATTGGGGATGGGGGATCGAGTGGTGGTGCTCAATCAAGGGAACGTTTTACAGGTGGGAACCCCAGAAGAAATTTTTAACCTTCCCCAAAATGACTTTGTTGGTGGTCTGGTGGGTGATCCCCCGAT
>JAPLGF010000097.1 GCA_026390275.1 Candidatus Atribacteria bacterium | reverse complement strand
ATACGGGTTGCCCAGGCATCAGCCAGGGAAGAAGATCCAGAAAGGATGGTCACAGCGTTGGCTTTCCCAAAACTCAAAGAAGGACCGATTCTCCCCGAGGAAGTGGCCACCCCCCATGGCTTTCCAGAAGGTAAACGGATGCCGAGGCGAGATCCAAAGGGACTCTCCTCCCCGGCATAAATTCCAACCACTCTTTCCTTCTGGGAATCGACGAAAAGATCTCCCCCATTTTCAATGATGAGCTCGTCGCTGCATTTTCGAAGTTCAATGGCCAAACGGTCATTAATGGCTCCCGCTACCGCCGCCATCGGTCCCACTCCCGCTCGCCTCGTGGTTTCTGCCATAAGCTGGCAAATGGGTGGGGCAAAGTGGGAAATCGCAACCGGGACCAAGGATGTGAGAAAATCTGGTTGATAACGGATATATGCTTCTAAGTTTGCCCGTTCCTGGCTGAGCACCGAAAAAACCACCGATTGGAGATCACTCCCGGTAAAAATAACCAGATCGCTCTCTTTGATCTGAACCTGGAAAGAAACCAGATCGCCAGGATCCATTTCCTTCCGGTAAAACCGTTCAATATATTCGGTCACTCTTTAGAACAGAGCCTCCATGGCATGGGTAGGACAGGCAAGAACACAGAGTTCACAGGCAATACACTTCCCTTCATCGTATCGAACCTTAAAGGACGGCCTCTCCATGAAAAGTGCTTCGGTGGAACACACTCCCACACAAGTCCCACAGTGAATACATTTTTCCTCCACTTTTTTTATATCCTGACTGAGGGGCTGGATTTCCACTCCCCTTTCCCGAAGGTATTGCAATCCTTCCTCGTTCTTCTCGCTCTCACCGATGATCTCCATGACCATCAATCCTTCGTGATGAGGCGAAATTGAGGCCCGGAGAATATTAAAGGAAAGACCAAAGTGGAGTGCCAAATCACAGACAATCGGTCGATCCACCGCCATTTGTGGAAAATGAAGAACCACTTTCCGGGTTTCTATCATGGGTTATTACCTCCTCATTCCATTTTGCCCGTTGGAGTATGGACGTTCGGGAAGGTTTCGAAACCGGACACCGGATTCCTTCCCCGGGAGGGCAAGCACCGGAACGGTCAGAGTAAATTGATCCTCCGCAATCCATTTCTTCAGAATCTCCGCAATTTCCCGGGCCCGAACGTAACTTGAAATGGAAGCAGTTGGGATTTCCTTCCCCTGCACAGTGATCCGTCCTTTTCGGAGATCACCGTAATTCACATATCCCAAAACTTCTCCGGTTCCATTCGGATAGGCGTTACTGTAATCCACCACCGGGGCTTCGATTTCCTCATCCCGGATCGAGCAGAAATAGAGCATCTCTTCATCCAAGATAGGAATTGGTATCCCCAACCCCACCGCCAAGGAACAACCATACCCCCGCAAACTCAATCCCCAGAGCCAGTCGGGACTCATTTCTTTTAAATCACCAATAACGGCTAAAGTTCCTGCTCCCCCTTTGGGAATTCCCCGTTCATTTCGTGCTCCACTGGGATCATGTTGAGTTCCCTGCCAGGCCACATATCCTTCTCCTCCTCCTAAAAAAATCTTGGTTCCCACCCCAATTGTTCGATAATAGGGATCGTTGAGGAGCGGGCTTAATTGACCGGCAGAAGAAAAACCAGCATTCCCCAAATGAGGGAGGAGCAGTCCTAAATAGGTGTAGATCATTTTATCCGAACAGTTCACTGCCACGTTATAATTTTGATAGGCATTTCGGGGATTAAAAAGATAGATCTGGTTGAGGTCTCGGATGTTGATCCAGGTACTTAACTTTTTCCTGGGGTAATCATCGGTCCCATACGATGATGCTTCCAAGAGAATATCTTTCCCGGCGACCAAATCCTGAATCACATGTCCTCCCCCATATTTAAATTCTCCGGGATGTACTTTATTCAGGGGATCGTCCTTCGCCACCTGGGTTGCTCCTAAGTACAAATCCACGGCAGCGAGACCTCCATAAGTCAGCACACCATTGAGATAGGCTTCGGCAATTTTCATCCGCGGCTTGGTGTGACCAATGTTAAACATCAATCCCGAGGAACACATCGCTCCGAAGGTACCGGTAGTAACCACATCCACCTCCCGGGCAGTTCGTTCCAATCCCTTTTCTGCCACCAGATCAATCACTTCTTCGGCGGTCATCACCACCGCCTTTCCTTCCCGAATCTTTTCATTGATTTCTTCATAGGACCTAAGTGTTTCTCCCATGGGGTTCACCTCCCGGAAATAGCCTCTAAAAACAAAAGACCCCCCGCCCGAGGGGCGAGGGGTCTTCTCGCGGTACCACCCTTATTCACTGGTAAAAACCAGCCTT
>JAPLGF010000024.1 GCA_026390275.1 Candidatus Atribacteria bacterium | reverse complement strand
CCCCATCGTTTACGATTTACCATTCGTAATTCGTAATTCGTAATTCACTCCTCCCGGTCCTTCCCAACTCAACAACTCAACAACTCCCCAACTCAACATCCTTGCACGATTCACGATTCACGATTCACGGTATTTTCACGGGAGCAGATGGGAGAAAAATGCCTCAATAATCAGGTAACTGGAAGCTGAACCAGGATCGATATGACCGATGCTCCGCTCTCCCAAGCGGCTGGAGCGTCCCCGGAGTGAGAGCATATCTTTGGTGGATTCCATACCCTTTTTGGCGGCCTGGATGGCATCCTGGATCATCTCTGGAAGCGGTTTTCCTTCCGAAAAGGAATGTTTCAAAGCTTCGGCCGTGGGGTAAATGGTATCATACATCGTTTTTTCGTTGAGTTTCACCTGACCCCGACGCTGGATTCCGGCGGCAAAACCCTCCCAAAGATGGACGAGGTCTTCCGGGGCGAGATCTCCCTTCCCCAGTACCGCTTTCCCGGCATCCAAGAAAGCGGTCCCATAGAGGGGACCCATCGCTGCCCCACCAGACAGAATGATGGATTTTCCCACCGCCTGGAGCAGAGCACCGATATCTCGCTGGTCTTTCGGGAAGGCATCCACGGCCACTTGCACTTTTTGGAAGGCACCGGTCACACTCTCGCCGTGATCGGAATCCCCGATCGGGGAATCGAGATCGTTGAGCGCCTGGCGATTTTTCTGTAAGTGATCGAGAATGGCAGCAAACCCACTACACACTTTTTCATAGGATATGGTTTCGTTCATGACTTCTTCCCTCCCCCCCTCAATGTTCGATGAGGTGAACCCCATCACAGGGGGCATCGATGAGACGCTGGAGATCTGGATCGAGCTTCGTCAGGGTGATAGAAAAACCACCCATTTCCATGGAGGTGAAAAATTCCCCGATGAAACTCTTGTGAATGGTGATGGCACGATCCGAGAGAATGTGGGCGAGCTGGCGGAAACAGATGTATATCTCCAGAAGCGAAGTGGATCCCAAACCACTCATGAGAACCGATACCTCGTCTCCCGAGACAAAAGGAAGATCTTCCAGGATTTTATCGGTGATGAGTTCTGTCACCGCATCGGCGCTCATCAACTTGGTTCGTTGAATGCCAGGCTCACCGTGATGGCCAACCCCGATTTCCATTTCATCGTCCCCGATCTGGAAACTCGGTTTCCCCGAAGAAGGCATGATGCAGGGGGTATGCGCGACACCGAGGCTGCGAGTATTAAAAACTGTCCGGGCCCCGATTTCTTTCATCGTAGGAAGGTCTGCTCCTTCTTCCGCCAGCGCTCCCACAATCTTCCACAGGACCACTTCTCCCGCCACTCCTCGCCGGTTGTCCATTCGTTCCTTGGGTGAGGAGGCCACGTCATCATTCACCACGATGGTTTCCACCAGGATTCCTTCCGCCTGGGCCAGCTCCGCCGCCATCCCAAAATTCATGATATCTCCGGAATAGTTCCCGATACACAGGAGAACCCCCTTCCCACCATCCGCAGCTTTGATGGCTTCATAACACCGCCGCACCGGGGGAGCAGCAAAAATATCTCCCACCGCCACCGCATCCAGGAGTCCCTTCCCAAGATATCCGATGAAAGCTGGTTTATGGCCGGAACCACCTCCGGTCACCACCCCCACCTTCTCCTTCACCGGGGCATCAGTACGCACCAGGACCCGTTCGGTGGAGAGTCGCCGGACCTTCCGGGCATTGGCGATCACATACC
>JAPLGF010000158.1 GCA_026390275.1 Candidatus Atribacteria bacterium | reverse complement strand
AATCTCTCCGAGTTGTATTCCCCGCCACTTGCGGCGTAGAATTGGTTTGTGAGTACCAGCGAATATATTCACAAGAGCCATAATATCACCGTATTGATTTACCATCTGATATTTCTGGCAAAATACCGGCGAGTCGTCTTTGACGAGACCGTTGATGAGGTACTCAGAAACATCTGTCTGGACATCGAAAAGCGATATCAGATCAAGTTCCTGGAGATCGGGACGGATCAGAACCAGGTCCATTTCCTGGGGCAGTCCGTACCCATCTATGGAAGTTATAGGTGTGCCTGGCACTAAGTTATTAAGTTATGTGGGTTAGCGCGGTTTATAGCGCTTATGCAGGAACAGAAGGTAATGCAAATATTGAAAAGCAGATAATAAATACATTATTCATTATTGTTTAGCGTACCCCTGGAACCTTGGATAATCGAGGTCCGGTGGCTGAATGAATCGAACAGGAAGAACACAGAGGAGTTATTGGTGAAAGGGGGTAAGATAAGTTGCAAACTGCGGTCGATCTAAAAAAGAAACGCCTCCCAAAAGGAGGCGTCGGTCCGGAGATGCTATCTCCGGAGAGGTCATCCAAATGATGTTAACACTTATTGACAGGTTTGTAAACAAGATTTTTAGGAGTGCATAAATGCCGATTGAAAGACTTATTTGTTACATTGATGGTTTCAACCTTTATTATGGTCTAAGAGAGAAAGGCTGGAAAAAATACTATTGGCTCAACCTGAAACTGCTGACTGAAAATCTGTTGAAACCATACCAGTCGCTTGAAATGGTGAAATACTTCACCGCCCGTATTTCTGAAGGTGATGCAACTACATCACAGTGGTTGCACGAGAAAATGGACGAGAAACGCAGGAGGCAAGCAATTTATTTGGAAGCGCTGGGTACACTTGATGGAGTGAATATCTTCTTTGGGCACTATCTTAGCAAGACAGTAACCTGTAATAAGTGTGGTGGGACATGGAATACCCACGAAGAAAAAATGACGGACGTTTGCATTGCTACAGAATTACTTATGGATGCTTATAAAAACCACTTTGATGCAGCACTGATAATCTCCGGAGATAGTGACCTTGTTCCCCCCATCAGAGCCGTTCGCGAAGTTTACCCACTTAAGAAAATTATCATAGCTTTTCCACCAGCCAGAAACTCCCTTCGACTGAAAGAGACAGCAAGCGCTTTTTTCACAATAGGTGAAGCAAAACTGAGGCATAGCTTGTTTCCTGATGAAGTCAAGAAGGTAGACGGCTATGTGCTCAAAAGACCCGATAAATGGAAAGCAAATGTTTCTCTGAAAAGTAGTTAACCCGGAGTAATCGGTGCCGGTCACCATAAGATATAGATTTTAGATTTTTAGATTTTTAGATTTGGGTGCCTGGCACCAAGTTATTAAGTTATTGCGTCCCACCAGGCGGGTGGCCATGTAAACTTCATCGGTGTCAACAGCGAAATGAACCAGGGTTCATTTTTTGAACTGGAAAATCAGGTCAGCCGGATCGCGATCATTCTTGTACTGCGTGACCGCATTCCGCCAGGATGACATCGAGGGTATTGCTATGCCGGGCCGAGTAGCGGAGCTGTTGGGTGATGGTCAATGTATTGGCCACGTAGAGATTCTGGGTGTCGGGATTCATACCGCTGGCCGGTGAAAAATAGGCCATCTGGAAGAGCTTGCCAAAGCATTTGAATCCGTGCCGCAGGACAGCAAGACATCCCATATAGTCGGAGTTGAGCGCCCGGCAGAGGTCATCCAGGAGTATTTCCTCGGCTTTCCCCTTCTGAAGGTTGGCAAGGTACTCCCACTCCCCGGGTTGGGTTTTCTGGATGAAAGAAACCACATCCTTGGGGAAGAGTCCACGTTCCCGGTCGAATGCCTCGCGGTCACCTCTCTCATACCCGCACGCTGTGATCAGGTGATGTTCGATGGCAGTTTTAAATGCTTGTTCGTTCGTCGGTTTCATCTTTATGGCTCCAGGACAAACCGTGCTCGTTCACGCCGCAGCATTTCGAATGGCGTCATGCATATGATGCCAAGCCCAGAAGGCTGGACAGAAGTCGAGGCCATAGTGGAGGTTCTTTGCCTGTATGAACACGTTGGCGTCAAGCAGGTAAGCCATCAGAACACCCCCAAACTGTACCCGAGTTCGCGGAAGGTTGCCATCTTCGAGAAACCGAGCATGCGAAAGGCGTCGCGATAAAGTGTCTGGCCTTCGAGCGTGCTTACGACGAGGGCGCGGGCGAAGCGCTTTCCTACTCGTGCCGCTTGGGTCAGGTAAAAGTCACCGCCGCTTGGTTTCGGAATCGCCTGCAGCCGTTTCAACTCCTCATCATAAGCTCCCTGGAGTTGTTCTCGAGTTAGACCACCAAGGTCATAAATCCGGCGCAAGATAACCAGAGTGCTCACCTTGAAAAGTCGTGCCAGGCGATTCATCTCTCCCTTTAAATCGGTGTTTCTTTGATACTCACTTTTAATTAATTCAAACGGTACCAGCAGCTCGGCTGCTACACGATTGCACCAAACCTCAACTTCATGTGAAGGCGACGAGACTGGACTCACATCTGACAGGGCGCTTTCACCGAGCCAAAGATGGGCCAGCTCATGCGCCAAGGTAAACATTTGCGCGGTTTTGCTGTCCGCGCTGTTGATGAACACCAGCGGTGCGAGGTCATCCGCCAGGGCGAAGCCCCGGAACTCCTGGGGATCGAGCTTTCGTAGGTTGTTGCTTCCCACGACTCCACTCATCATGACCAGCACTCCAAGCGCATCAGCCTGCTCGATGAAACGGCGCAAGGCGTCGGTCCAGCTCGGCAACTGCCGGCGTTCCTCGACATCAAACCAAAGCGCTTGTCGCATGCTGGCCGCAGTCGCCTCGATATCGCTTTTCAGGCTTGCAGACCCCACGAATCCACGCGGCTCCTCACTCACAGATCGTGCAAAATCGCGATACCATTCTTGCCGTTGCTGGCAGATATATACAGTGTCGAGCAAATCCGGGCTTGGATGTGCGATGCGGTCTTGATTGACGATACGGAAGTCGGGAATCGGAACCCGCTCAACAGGAGGCTCGGTGAGGAAGAAGAAGCCGATGGGGGTACGCGTGGCTTTGGCAAAATCCTCGAGTTGTTTGAGCGTCGGGTTCATTTCGCCCCGTTCCCAGAGAACGAGCTCCGGAAACGGCTTTCTCAAACTTTCCACGCTTCGGCTGGCTCGTTCGCGTGCCCAGCGCAGTAATTCGGGTTTAACCGTTACGCGGTTCATAGTACCTCCTTGCGGACATCGATTTTACCGGTGACGGCGTCGCACATATACATATATATAAAGTTATAAAGTTATCGGTACCTGGCACTCAGTTAAGTTTAAATTTAAAAATTGAGAACTACACTTATTTTATTATAAAACAGGGGTCGTAATTGCCGATACCCGCTTTCGCGAGGGTAAACCCCCAGCAGGAATCCAGGTATTTATTTGCACCAAAAGACCGAATCCTTCTGTGGTAGGAATATAATTATTTATAAGAAAAATGGGAGATAGATTATCAATCCTTGCGAAAAGTTATAAAAAGTTACCGAATGATTAACCCGGCACAACCCCCCCTGTTCCTACAAATATTTCCTTTTACTCATTAACAGTTGCCTCGGAATTAGCCTTTTGGGAGCTTTCCAGTGCCAGGTCTACATACTTTTGGTCTATTTTTTCTTTAACCCATTCAGTATATCCAGGCTGGCCA
Organism: Candidatus Atribacteria bacterium; assembly: GCA_026390275.1. GTDB lineage: Bacteria > Atribacterota > Atribacteria > Atribacterales > Atribacteraceae > JAPLGF01. Next base: position 2,372 of record JAPLGF010000158.1, on the reverse strand, counting down.
ATTTCCTGAAACTGATTCATTTCTGCATCATTAGGATAATAGACTTTTACTCCCGTATCTTCAATAAATTTAACCCTTTCATTTACCCTAGCTTCAACACTTATCCGGTTTCTGATATTTGCTGCATGGGCAGCCTGTTCTATCACATGCCTATCACTGGCAGAGAGAGATTCTAACCATTCAGCATTAACAGTTAACCATTGACAGGAGTACTGAATATTAGCCATGGTCATATAATCTTGAACTTCATATAAATTTCCAGAAATGATATAGGTTGGAGGATTCATTTGACCATCAACAACACCAGTCTGTATAGCCATATAAAGTTCGGTCCAAGGGATAGGTATTCCACTAGCACCAAAAGATTTATAGAGGGCAACCTGGCCAGGATCCATACCTCTAAATTTTAAACCTTTAAAATCTGCCGGAGAACGTATTTCTTTTTTATTATTGGTAAATGCCAGGAAACCACCTTCTTCAATCGCTTCCAGGAGGGCAACACCGGTTTTTTCTCTAAATTCTTTTTTAGTTTTTACCCAATAATCACTTTCATCAAAAAAAATATGGGCTGCTTTAAAGCTTTTAAACATAAAGGGGAGGGTAGCAGCGTAAATTTCTTGATAAACACTTACCATGCCAGCATTGGATGCTACATTAATCATGCTAGTATCACTCATTGTCTGCTCCATTCTCTGTTCCTCATCACCTAGTTGGCTGTCAGGAAAAAGATTAATTAAAATGCGGCCATTTGTTCCCATTTCAATAAACTCTTTAAAATTCACCGCAAATTCATGGACAGCATTAGTCTCGATATTTGCAGGTCCATTGTAAGACATTTTGACTGTAACTACCTCACCTTCTGCAGCAACTGCGATTCCGCTTACCAGCAGTGAACCTATTAATATTATTAGCAATGCAAAAATACTCTTTTTCAACATCTTAATCTTTACCTCTTTAATTTTTTTTAAAATTAATTAAAACAGGGAAACATCCTATTTTTTCTATCGCCTAGCTTTCCCTTTTACCAGGTCTTCCTTTAGGACGTCTATTTATAATAACTTCTAAAGTTTCGTCCATCTGTTTAAGAAACTCCTCAAATCCCATAGGTTTTTCGCTAAAAGTTACCGAATTATTAGCCTGGTACCCCTTCCCTATTATTATTCTAACGGATTGCTGCTACAAGAAGGCCATTCTCGGCTTTGGGCGACCGTGCTTACACAGAAGCCTTGTAGCGGCTTGTTGTGTTTTTGTTGCCAGCTATTTTTTCTTGTGGGGCTTGATTCTGAATTCAGCTACCTTCAAATTTAGCTCACGGTAAGCAGCATGTGTTCCTTCTTTAGTTGCACAAAAATTCATTGCCATATTTTTAGAAATTCCAATGCTCCCGGCTTCCGCGAAAGCGTCCTGATTAGCAGCCAAGAACACAAATTCCCATTTATACTTATCGCGCTGATGTTCAATCATCTCTTTGATTTTTGAGCGCGAGAACTCACGGGAAGCGTTTTCTATTCCATCCGTCAGGATGCACACTATGACTTTTTCGGGACGGTCTTGTTCTTGCATACTCGCAAGGTGAGTACCAACCCTCGTTTACTGTCCTCCCAACCGCATAGTAGTGCCGTACTACCCCGGGGAACAAAAGTCTTTTCAGTGAGAGGCTGCACAGATTTAATGTCGGCGTTTTGAATAGGAGTCTCCCCTGTCCCTTTCATTAAATATTATTTCTGTGCATTTATAAAGCTTTCAATTATATCTTTCCCAATTTTATCTTCAAATTGTTTATAGATTGGTTCAGTTGCTTTTACCCATAAAGCTTTATCTGGTATTATAACTTCCATTCCACTTTCTTTTAACTTTTGAGTAAGTTCTTTTTCGCTATTAATACAAAATTGTCTTTCCCAATTTCTTGCTTCTTTTTCACACTCTATAAATATTTTTCTTTGTTCTTCGGTTAAAGTGTTCTCCCAGAAATTCTTATTTATTAAAAGAGCTGCTGGTGCATAGAAATGGCCAGTTAAAGTAATATATTTTTGAACTTCATAAAGTTTTGAAGTATAAATAACAATTAAAGGATTTTCCTGGCCATCAACTGTCTTTTGTTGGAGAGCAGTAAGTAATTTTCCAAAGGGCAGGGGAACAGGATAAGCCCCCAAAGTTTTAAAAGTAGAAACATGAATCGGATTTTCCATTACCCGAATTTTTAAACCCTTTACCTCCTCTGGTTTCGCAACTGGATATCTAGAATTAGTAAGATTACGGAAACCATTTTCCCATAGTCCTAACCCTACTATATTTTTAGATAGTAGAGAATCAAGAATTTTTTTGCCTTCTGGTCCATCCATCCAAGCATAAGCTTTCTCTCTATCCCCTAC
>JAPLGF010000112.1 GCA_026390275.1 Candidatus Atribacteria bacterium | reverse complement strand
GGGGAGTCCCCAGATCTCGATCGCACTCTGGGAGAGGAGCGAAATGACTTCCGGTAACCCGCAAAAGATGCCGGATCGGCGGGCAAAAACCTCGGCCACCACGGTGGTATCATCGAGGTGCAGGTGACGGAGGATTTCTTGGGCACTGATAAAGTAGATATCGGTGGAGTATCCTTGGGCGATTTCTTGATGCGTGGCGGAGAAGAACGGCCGTTCCGGATCAACAACAAAATCCTTGACCTCTTGCAGACTGGTAATCCAGCGCGAAGGCGACACAGTAATACCTGCCTTTCCTTACGCGTTGATGAAAGCAAAGGCCAGCGACATCACCATGAAGATCACGGAGAAAGCAACGGTGAGTTTGCCCAGGAGAGAAAGATTTTTGAATTTACTGCTCCGATCGGCTCGGGTCATCCCTCCAAAAATTCCTCCCCCCACTCCTGCTTTCCGGGGCTGAAAAATGACTACCAGGATCAATACCACTGATATCACCATTTGAACGATCATCCAGGCTTGCATATCGTCTCTCCTCTATTTTGCTCTTCGACTTTCTTGAATGATTTTCAAAAATTTGGCCGGGTCTAAGCTGGCGCCTCCCACCAGTGTTCCGTCAATGTCTGGATCCTTCATAAAATCGTAGACATTGTCTGGAGTAACACTTCCCCCATAGAGGATGCGGACCGCCTCGGCCACCACCGGCCCGTACTCGTCTCCTATGAACTGACGGATATACGAAATGACGAAATGGGCATCGTCGGGAGTGGCAGCTTTTCCGGTTCCAATAGCCCAAACTGGCTCGTAGGCGACCACCACCTGCGAAGCTTTTTCCGGTGAAACGGAAGTGAGCCCGAGAAGGAGTTGTTCTTTGATGATTTGCTCGGTTTTTCCGACTTCCCGTTCCTCAATGGTTTCACCTACACACAGAATAGGACAGAGATGAGCGTCTAAGGCCGCTTTTACTTTTTTTCCAATTTCTTCTGATGTTTCGCGGAAGATGTGGCGCCGTTCGGAATGACCGAGGACGACATAATGGCAGTGACATTCCTGGATCATGCCGGCCGAGATTTCTCCCGTGAAGGCACCTTTCGCTTCCCAGTGCATGTTCTGGGGAGCGATTTGAACCGGAGAACCGGCGCATTTCTGGGAGAGGGGATATAAAGCGGTGAAGGGCGGGCAGATGATGACTTCGATACCGTCCATTCCCGGTAAGCCAGCCAGTAGAGCCTCGGCAAACACCGAGGCTTCTTCCACTGTTTTATTCATTTTCCAATTTCCCGCTGTGATGGGTGTACGTGACATGATGACCAGCCCCTACTTCATGATCCAGTTGGCAAGATCGACCACCCGGCAGGAATAACCCCATTCGTTGTCATACCAGGCAAAAACCTTCACCATCGTTCCATTCACCATGGTGAGCAAGGAATCAACCGTGGAGGAATTGGCGCAATGGAGGAAATCGATGGAAACCAGCGGGAGATCGCTATATCCCAGGTAGCCTTTGAGGTCACCACTTTCTGAGGCTTTTTTCAGGGCGGCATTCACTTCCTCGGTGGTGGTGGGTTTTTCGACGTTGCAAACGAGATCCACCGCCGATACATCCGGGGTCGGGACACGAACGGCGAATCCGTTCATTTTCCCTTTCAGCTGGGGAATGACTTCTCCAATGGCTTTCGCCGCACCGGTGGTGGTCGGGATCATGGACATGGCGGCTGCCCGGGCCCGGCGCAGGTCTTTATGCGGGAAGTCCAGGATGACCTG
>JAPLGF010000348.1 GCA_026390275.1 Candidatus Atribacteria bacterium | reverse complement strand
ATCTGGAACTCCTCCCGTTTCGTCCTGATGAACTTGACGGACTACCAGCCAGTCAACCTTTCCGATTGCCCGGATCTGGATCTCAAAGACCGCTGGATTCTCTCCCGCCTACAGCGCACCATCCTGATGACGCAAGAAGCACTTAGCGGGTTCAATTTCGGTCAATACACTCAGCTCATCTATGATTTTATCTGGAGTGAGTTTTGCGACTGGTTCATCGAGTGGAGCAAGGCCGACCTCTACCGGGGGACCCCGGAGAAGAAGAGGAAAACCCAGAATCTCCTAATCTTTCTTCTCCGACTGATTTTGAAACTCCTCCATCCGGTAGCCCCGTTTATCACCGAAGAGATCTGGCAGTCTCTCCCTGGAAAGGAGACCGAGAGTATCATGATCACCTCCTGGCCGAAGGCGGAAGAGCGCTGGATCGACCCGGTTACCGAGAGACTGATCATCCAGGTGCAGGATATCATCCGGGAAGTTCGTTATCTCCGGGCAGAACTGTCCATCTCTCCGGCAGAAACCTGTGCGGTGTTCCTGAATTTTACCGATCCGGCCCTGTATGAGGTTTACGCCACCTACCAGGGGTACATTGAACAACTGGCAAAGTGTGAGATAATAAAAGGGGCGATGGATTTTACAAAACCGGAAGGGACTGTTACCAGCCGGACTGATGGTGTGGATGTGTCCATCACCGTGGCAGGTCTCATCGACGTTGAAAAAGAGAAACAGCGGTTGGAGAAGAAGTGTGCGATTTTGACCGCCGATAACGAACGGACCCGAGCCCGACTTGAGAATTCGGAGTTCCTCCGGAAAGCCCCTTCCGAAGTGGTGGAGAAAGATCGGGACCGTTTTCATTCCATCGTCACGGAAATCAAGAGGCTCCGAAGCCTCATCGAGGGAATCCAGGTATCATGAAGTCTTTTTTTCAAAAACGAGATCCGGTGGAGTTGGTGATTCTCCTGTTGGGGTGTTTCTTGGTGGTCATGCTGGCTTTTTTTATGGCCCGGGGAGATTTCGATGCCTATACCCAACTCCTTCTGCATGCCGGATCCGGAGAGAATGGGAATATTCGTCCGGTAACCGGTCGGGATATGCGGGGGAAGGTAACCGCTTCCCAACCGACGGTTCCGGTTTCCCGGAATGAGGTGTTATTGAGTACCGGTCAGCCGGCGCGGGAGACTTCTCCCGAGCAGCCGGCCGTGGTGAAGAAGTTGAAACCACCGGTGGGGGTTCCAACTCCCTTCCCCCGAGAAACACCCAAAAAACCGGTTCTCGTTTCCCCGAAAGGGGGATACTTTGTCCAGGCGGGAGCTTTTTCCAAAAGCGTGAACGCGGAGAAAGTCTCCAGTTCCTTGAAAAACATGGGGCATCAGGCCACCGTTGAGAAATCATCCGGGCTCTTTAAGGTGAAAATTTATGGTTTTCCGAGCATGCAGGAAGCCCTCTTGGTAGCAAAAAAATTGAAAACTCAGGGGATAGAGGCATACGCAGGTCAATAAGGAGAGGGAATAAACATGACCTTACGAGAAGTCAAAGATCTTTTACAAGCAGATGTTCTCACGGGACAGGATTTACTGGACTTAGAGCCCTCATCGTTCTGCGGAAGCGATCTTCTGAGCGATGTTCTGGCATTCACCAAGGAAAAAACTCTGCTTCTCAGTGGTCTCACCAATTCCCAGGTCATCCGGACGGCAGAAATGAGCGATTTGATCGGGATCGTTTTCGTTCGGGGGAAGAAACCGGACAGTGCAACGGTGGAATTGGCAGCCATCAAGAAAATTCCGCTGCTGGCGACACGACTTCCCATGTTCGAAGCGTGTGGGCGCCTGTATCAAAAAGGCGCCCGTGGTTGTAGCGAAATCAAGTGATGTCAGGCGAACAGCCGTTTATAGAGATCAAAAGATCCATCGCCGGTGGGGATTTTGCCATCGCCGGGAATATCTCCAGCGAAACGAAAACCATTCTTCAGCAAACCGGGCTCCCGCCTGTTTTCATCCGGAGAGTGGTCATTGCCTGTTATGAAGCGGAGATGAACGTGGTGATCCACGCTTACCGGGGAACGTTTACGACCCAGATCTATTCCGATCGGATCCTCGTGGTGGTGGATGATGAAGGTCCGGGAATACCCGATGTGTCTCTGGCGTTTCAAGAAGGGTATTCCACCGCTCCTCCCCATATTCGCGAGATGGGGTTTGGGGCCGGGTATGGGCTGTCCAATATGAAAAAGTGTTCCAACCAGATAGCAGTTGATACTCGGGTTGGAGAGGGGACAAGGGTTACTATGGTCTTTTATCTCAATTCCTCTCCCTGAGGTTTCACCCCACTCGGGGTATATTTCCAGAAACCACCAGTAAAAAGACACGGCACTGCCAGTTCTCAGGGTCGTACCACTTCCCTGAAATGAACGAAAAGAGGGTGATCAGATTGAACCCCGAGATTTTTCACTCCGTCTTGCTGGATGAAGGTAAATGTAAGGGTTGTACCCATTGTATCCGCCGCTGTCCGACCGAAGCCATCCGGGTGAAGAGAGGGAAAGCCAGGATTGATGAAGATCGTTGTATTGATTGCGGAGAATGTATTCGTACTTGCCCCAACCATGCCAAATACGGTCAAACCGATTCTCTGGAGAGGCTGAAAGAATATCCCTATACCATTGCTTTACCGGCTCCCGCTTTTTATGCCCAGTTCAAGGGTAACATGTCCATTGGGAAGATACTGAGTGGTCTTCTGGAGCTCGGATTTCACGAGGTCTTCGAGGTAGCCCGGGGAGCGGAAATCTTGGCCGAGGAAGTGGAGAAACACCTGCGCCGGCGAGATATCTCCCGGCCGGTTATTTCTTCAGCCTGCCCGGCGGTGGTTCGGCTCATCGAAGTACAATTTCCCTCGCTGATCGAACATCTCCTTCCCCTGGATTCCCCCATGGCGGTTTCGGCGAAAATTGCCCGTATTGGCGCCATGCAACGGGGATTTCGACCGGAAGAGATCGGGGTGTTCTTCATCACCCCCTGCCCGGCGAAGGTGATGGAAGTCCGTCGTTCGGGGGGAGAGATCGAGCGGGTCAATGGAGCCATCTCCGTGTCCAGTATTTATCCGCGTCTTATCAGCATCATCGATTCGCTTCCGGAAACCACCGAGTTTCAGTTAGCTAGCTGGAAAGGAATTGGTTGGGCCCGTTCCGGCGGTGAACAAGAATCTCTGGGGGAAGGGGAGTACATGGCGGTGGATGGAATTCACCATGTCATCTCGGTGTTCGAGAAGATCGAGATGGGGGAATTGAAAAACGTGACTTATTGCGAGGCTCAGGCTTGCGTGGGAGGGTGCATCGGGGGGGTGTTTGCCGTGCAAAATCCCTTCATCGCTAAGGTCAACGTGAATTACCTGCTGAAAAAATACTGCAATTATCGTCCTCTCGATACCGAGAAGGCACGGGAATGGAAGAGAGATGCTGTCTTCCGGAGAGAGAATCTCTATGAAGCCCGGGATGTGATGAAACTGGACACCGACTACCGGAAAGCCATCGAGAAATATCAGATGATCGAAAAGTTTTTAGAGAAGCTTCCGGCGTTGGATTGCGGGGCTTGCGGGTCACCCACCTGCCGGGCCCTGGCGGAAGATGTGGTACGGGGAAAGGCACAAGAAATCGACTGTCCTTTCCTTTTACGAGAAAAGCTTCTGGAAATTTCCAAGGACATCTTTGATTTAGCCAGCCGGGTTCCCCAGGCTATGAGCGAAGAAGGAGGCACAAAAAAAGGTGAAGGTCAATGAAATCGTGATTCCACTCGAAGCAGAAGTTGTCGTTGATGGAAATATGTCGGAACAGACCCTGAAAGGGGGATACTCTGGGGATCTCCTCAGTGATTGTATTGCCAATGCCGGTGAAGGGAGCGTCTGGGTGACGATTCATTCCCATCCCAACATCGTGGCCGTTGCGGTGCTGGTCGGAATCCTCTGTATCGTCATCACCAACTTCCAGGAGATCGATCCTCAGACGGTGGAGAAAGCCCGGAAGGAACGGGTCACTCTTCTCCGGACACCATTGACGAGTTATCAGGCAGTGGCCGTCTTGGCGGGCCGGGGGATTCCGGGAACCAAAAAGCATGTTTGAGGAGGTCTATTTAGCCGATCTGCACATCCACAGTGTCCTCTCTCCCTGTGCGATGCGGGATATGTTGCCTCACTGCATTATCTTAGAAGCGCATGAAAAGAAAATCGATATCATTGCCATCACCGATCATAATGCCTGCGACAATGTCCATACCGCGGTGAAGCTGGGGGAACAGTTCGGGGTGTGGGTCATCCCCGGGATAGAAGTGGAGACCCGGGAGGAGATCCACTTTCTCTGTTATTTCCCTTCAGTGGAGGCTTTGGAAGACTTCCATCGTCACATCTGTTACCTCCTTCCCTTTATCCCTCTTGACCAGGCGGTATGGGGGGAAGAGTGGGTCATCAATCTGGAAGGAGGAATTCAGGAAAAGAAACCCTACCTCCTCACCTATCCCCTCTCTCTTTCCATAGAAAACCTGGTTAACACCGTTACTGAATGGGAAGGCATCGTCATCCCCTCCCATGTAGACCGAAAAGCATACAGCATCCTCCAGGTTTTAGGGTTCATCCCCCCTGACCTCTCCTTCCCCGTCCTGGAGATCTCCCGTTCCTGCACCGTGGAACAAGCCCGTACCCAATTCTTCCTCTCCGACTATCGCTTTCTTCGTTCCTCCGATGCCCACTCCCTCTCGGAAATCGGTGCCGCCATGACCGTTTTTTCCATGACCTCTCGCTCCTGGTCGGAATTCCTTCTCGCCCTGCACGGGGCAAAAGGACGGAGTATGCATTGCTGAAGTAACTCCTCGGGGGCAGACTGCAGTTTTTTGTAGGATGTCTCCAATTCTGATGAGGGATACCGGAGTTCGACCTGCATTTGCCGGTAACGAGTGACTCTGGTACCATTTTTTGCTTACCTCTTTCTCAATTCTTTGTTTTTTTTCAACATTTTTTCTTTTCCCCCTCTTGATTTACAAAATGGAGAATGAATGTTATATTTGTGGTGGATAGTGGGGGCAAGTGGTGAAAAGTGGAAAGAAGGAGAGGAGAAGGTGTTTTTAGGGCAGTTTCGCCATAAAGTGGATGGGAAGGGAAGGATCACCATTCCCAATGAGTTCCGGAAAGACCTCTCTCCCACCCTGTATCTCACCAAGGGAATTGAAACCTGCATTTTTATTTTTACCGAAGAGGAATGGCTGAAGATTGCGGGTCGAATAGCCGCTCTTCCCCTGGCCCGGAAGGTGGGACGAGAGTTCGCGCGCATATTCTTAGCCAATGCCACGGCACAGGTGATTGATGGGCAGGGGAGGGTGATGATTCCGAAACACCTTCGGGAACATGCCCAAATTGAGAAGAAAGCGGTCACGGTGGGAGTGGGGACACGCATCGAAGTCTGGGCCGAAAATTGGTGGGATCAATACAGCCAGGACGTGGAAGGAAAATTCGGAGAGATCACCGAAAACATCATGGATTCGGGCATCTGAGATGGATTCGTTTCATCGTCCAGTCATGGTGCGGGAAATCATGAGTTTCCTGGTTTCCGATCCGGACGGGGTATATGTGGATGCCACGGTGGGAGGGGGAGGGCACTCTCAAGCCTTGCTGCAAAGGTTGTCGCCGGTGGCGCGAGTCATCGGGATCGACCGGGATGATGATGCTTTGCGGGCGGCAGCCGAAACGTTAAACGATTTTTCCCGGCAGATTCGATTGGTGAAAGCGTCATTTTCTCAAATGAAATCAATTTTGGAACGGGAAAATATTATGGGAATTTCGGGAGCTCTCCTGGACTTAGGGGTTTCCTCCTGGCAGCTGGATCAACCGGAACGGGGGTTCAGCTTTGAGAAAGAGGGTCCCTTAGACATGCGAATGGATACCAGGGGGGGACTACAGGCGGGCAATGTAGTGAATTCCATGCCGGAAAAGGAGCTTGCCGACCTCATTTTTCGCTATGGAGAGGAACGGTTTTCCCGACGCATCGCCCGGGAGGTGGTAGAAGCCCGGAGAAAAAAGCGCATTGAATCGACTGGAGAACTGGAAGCTCTTATCTGGAAAGCAGTGCCGGTGCGGCATGGACGGATTCACCCCGCCACCCGGACGTTTATGGCCCTCCGGATTTACGTCAACCGGGAGCTGGAGGAGCTCCAGGAAGGACTTCAGTCTGTGGTTCCACTTTTAAGAAAGGGCGGGAGGGTGGTGGTTTTGAGTTACCACTCTTTGGAGGATCGTATCGTCAAAAATTTCTTTCGTTCGTCAGCGCAGCTCGAGGTTCTTACCAAAAAACCGGTGGTTCCTTCGCCAGAAGAGGTCGCTGTCAACCCCCGGGCCCGCAGTGCCCGTTTGAGGGTGGCCGAGAGAATTGTGGGGGAGGAGGGAGAAACAGCTTGAAAGGGATGTGTGGCTTTTTATTGGCGTTCATCCTCACCATGTCGTTCCTGTATCTGGCCTTGCAGGCGTATAGTATCGAGAAAAGTTTTATCGTCGAAATGGAAAAAAACCGGATGGAGGATCTCCAGGCAGAGAAAGAAAAGCTGGAAGTAGAGGTTTCGTTCCTGTCATCTTTTGATCGGATCAAGGATTTAGCCACTTCCCGGCTCGGGATGAAGATTCCCGACCGAACCATGTACCTGACTGAGGCACATCAGAAGGTTCAGCTCGAGGAGGAAGAAAAGAAAATCGTCCAGAGGTCCAATGGGAGAGTGTTGAAGAGATGAGCTCCAGAAGATTTGTCCAGCGGGCAAATTTTCTGGTCATCCTGTTTTTTTTGGTCTTTGGGTATGTCGTTCTTCGCTTGTTTACCCTTCAGGTGGTACAGGGTCATGAATACCAGGAGAAAGCGAGCCTGGTTCGTTTCCGAATGGAAGATCTCATTCCTCCCCGGGGATCCATCCTCGATCGCAATGGGGAAATATTGGCCAGGGACACTGAGGCCATTTCCATCTGTTGCATCCCCAAGATGGTGGAAGACCCCCGTCAAACCGCACTCACCCTTTCCTCCATTTTGCTCATTGACAAAAGCGAGATTCAGACCAAGATCAGCGGGAACCGTTCCTTTACCTGGATCCGCCGCCAGGTTCCCCTTTATCTGAAAGAACCACTGGAAAAGGCCCGTTTGAAGGGCATTGAATGGAGAAAGGAAAACCGGCGTTTTTACCCCCAAGCTCCCCTTTTAAGTAATCTTCTGGGTTTTGTTGGTATCGATCACCGGGGTTTGGAGGGTCTGGAATATGCCTTCGATCAGGATCTCACCGGGCAGACGGGATATATGACCTTCGAACAGGGCGGGACCGGACGGGAAATTCCGGGGAGTCTCACTTACCTGGATTCTCAACCCGGTCATGACCTCATTCTCACCATCGATTCCTCCATTCAATTTTTCGTGGAAAAAGCACTTGATGCTGCTGTGGAACGAACCAGAGCCAGGGCGGGGCTCATTGTGGTGAACGATCCCCGGACCGGCGATATTCTCGCCATGGCTTCCCGACCCCGGTATGACAACAGCCGGTTCAACCAGTACCCGTCCGAATCGTGGAAAAATCTCCCGATTTCCATGCTGATCGAACCCGGTTCGACAGTGAAACCGTTGGTGATGGCTGCCGCACTCCAGGAAAATCTGGTTTCGATGGGCGACAATTTTTTTTGTGGCGGTTCAATTATGGTGTATAATCATCGGGTGCGGGATATCAAAAGTCACGGCCAGGAAACTCTCTCCCAGGTCCTGATCAATTCCTGTAATGTTGGGATCATCCAGATCGCGCAACGATTGGGCGAAGACCGGTTATACCGGTATTTCAAGGGTTTTGGAATCGGTGAAGGGTGCGATACTGGTTTAAGTAGCGAAGAATTGGGTTTACTGAGAAGACCCCGGGACTGGTCGGCTCTTTCGATCGGTGCCGTTCCTATCGGCCAGGAAATCCTGGTTACTCCCATCCAGCTTTTACGGGCAATGTCTGCCATTGCCAATAAAGGGACTGCGATGAAAGTCCGTTTGCTCAAAAAGATCGTTGATCTCGACGGAAAGGTGGTTCGGGAAGTTTTACCTGCTCCGGTTCAGAAAGTGGTTTCTCCGGAAACTGCGGATATAGTTTTAAACATGATGGAACAGGTGGTGGCGATCGGAACGGGAAAGAAAGCCGCCATAACCGGATATCACATCGCCGGGAAAACTGGAACCGGTCAGAAGATCGGTTCCGATGGACGGTATGCCCCCAATCGTTTTTATTCTTCTTTTATCGGTTTCCTTCCGATACCCGATCCTCAGTTTGGGATTCTCGTTGTCCTGGATGAAGCCCAGGGAGAATACTATGGTGGAGACATCGCTGCTCCTGTCTTTCAGGAAGTCGCCCAGAATATCATCAATCTTACCGGAATGATGCCCGATAATGCGGAGGTCAAACACTATTGAAGTTGCAGTCTCTTTTCTCGTGGAATGAATTCCCGGAGAAACATATCGTTGATCCGGATTTGGAAGTCACCGGTCTGGCCTTTGACTCACGGAAAGTGGGACCGGGTTTTGTTTTTTTTGCCTTGCATGGATCCAATACTGATGGTCATCTCTATATCCCAAAAGCTATTCAGAACGGAGCGATTGGCGTGGTTTTCTCAGATGTCGCCATGCCACTCGACGTGAACACAGTTTCCTGGATCCGGGTGGATGATGTGCGGAGAACTTTAGCCCGGGTCGCGGATCGGTACTTTCAACATCCTTCTGCCCAATTGCGAATCACCGGGGTGACTGGTACCAACGGAAAAACCACTACCTGTTTTTTTCTGCGTAACATCTGGGAAGAGAATGGGTACCCCTGCGGACTCCTCACTACGGTGAAGAACATCATTGGACCGGATGAGTCGGAAGCGAAGAACACCACGGAAGAATCACTTTCGCTCCAGATGGATCTCGCCGCCATGCGGGATAAAGGGATTCGTCACGCCGTCCTGGAGGTGTCGTCGCATGGCCTGGCCCTCGGCCGGGTAGAAGGGATTCTCTTCGATACGGCGGTGGTCACCAATGTGGTGGCAGAACACTTGGAATTTCATAAAACCTTTGAAAACTATTTCACCAGTAAAAAGAAACTCCTTTCCA